>CAMDOY010000404.1 GCA_945903655.1 Rhizobium sp. Q54
GCGGCGGCGTCGGTGGGGATGTTTGTGTTGATGGTGATGTAGGCGCTGGTGGCTGGCGGATCTTCAGTCAGCGCCAGACGGCCTCAATATCTGTTTGTGAAAAATCGTTTCCTTTGAAGAGCAATGGTTCGTCCGACAATTTCGCGAGGGCGTATGAAAAACAATCTCCAAAATTAAGGGCTGCGGGATGTCGCCCTTTTCCAAAGCGACGCCATGCGCTCCGCGCCTGATTTACATGCTCTGTATCAACAGGGACGATTTTCGCACCGGATAGGTAAAGCCACACATCAAACTCTTTTGCGCCTGCTTCGCCCCGGCGTGCCTCGATAACCATTGAGGCCTCAAACACGGATGCAGCCGAAATCAACCTGACGGGATCTTCACTGATCAGCCCTTCAAAAACTCGAGCTTCAGGTTCGTTGAGCACGATGGCAGTGATGATGGACGTATCGATCACCATCAACTGGGCAACCCATTTTCATCATACCCCAGAATTTCCTCATCAGACCTGTCGTCGAGAAGGGGCATCGCGGCCCATCTGCGGCGGCATGCAGCGAGGTCCTCCCGCAGCGCGGCCTTGGCTGCATCGCTGTCGAGGCGGCCAAGCCGTTCTTGCAAGGCGCGCTTGGTTGCGGCCGCGATGGTTTCGCCGGTCCGCTCCGCCAGCAGTCGCGCCAATTGCTCCGTTTCGGGATCCCCTATGTTCAAAGCCATGGAAGCCGCCCTTGTTTGATAAGATCTTCAGTCTATCCCAAAACGCCTTTCGCTTAAATCGTTCCCACAATCTTCTTCAGTTCCGCCCGAAACGCAGGCGCAATGTCCGGTCGTGAAAGAGCGAAGGCCACGTTGGCGGCCAGGAAGCCCACCTTCGAGCCGGTGTCATAGGTCTTTCCATCGAAGCGCACGCCGAAGAAGGGCCGCGAGGTCGCCAAAGCCTTCATGCCGTCGGTGAGCTGTATCTCGCCGCCCGCGCCTTTCTCCACCTTCTCCAGAATGTCGAAAATCTGGGGCTCCAGCACATAGCGGCCTGAAATGATGAGGTTGGAGGGGGCGGTTCCCTGCGGGGGCTTCTCCACCATGCCGTTGATCTCGAAGGTATGACCGAAATCCTGTCCCATGGAGACGATGCCATACATGTGGGTCTCGGAGGGCGGCACCTCCTCCACCGCGATCGCATTGCCGCCATGGGCCTCATGGGCGGCGATGCATTGGGCCAGGCATCGGCTGGCGCGGGCGCCCGGCAGGGTGATCATATCCGGCAGCATGACCGCGAAAGGCTCGTCGCCCACGATGTCGCGGGCGCACCAGACCGCATGGCCCAGCCCCAGCGGCGCCTGCTGGCGGGTGAAGCTTGTGGCGCCCGCCATGGGGGTGTCGGCGAGCAGGGCTTCCAGCTCCTTCGTCTTGCCGCGCTTGGCCAGCGTATCCTCAAGCTCATAGGCGAGATCGAAATGGTCCTCGATGACCGCCTTGTTGCGGCCGGTGACGAAGATGAAATGCTCGATCCCGGCCTCCCGGGCCTCCTCCACGCAATGCTGGAGCACCGGGCGGTCCACCACGGTCAGCATTTCCTTGGGGATCACCTTGGTGGCGGGCAGCACGCGGGTGCCAAGGCCCGCGACGGGGAAGACGGCTTTGCGGATTTTTTTCGTCATCATCAGTCCAGATCATGGGGTCGAGGCGGCTGGGGGAGACAGATTTGCGCGGAAATTGGTAAAAAAACTGGTCGCATTGGGGCGCAATCGCGATTTTGCGCGCAGCCTACCCCTATTTACAGATTTTCCAAAAAGTCAGGTTTTGCCGCATATGGTGATGATCGCAGGAAAGGTGAGGTTCGCATGAGCGTTCTGGTGACTGGCGGGGCGGGCTATATCGGCAGCCATATGGTGCTCGAATTGCTCGACGCGGGCGAGCGGGTGGTGGTGCTGGACAATCTGTCCACCGGCTTCCGCTGGGCCGTGTCGCCCCAGGCCACTCTGATCGAAGGAGATTTTGGCGACGCCGCGCTGGTGGGCGATCTGCTGGCGCGCTTCGAGGTGGACGCCATCATCCATTTCGCGGCCAAGATCGTGGTCCCCGAATCGGTCGCTGATCCCCTCGGCTATTACGAGAACAACACCGCCAAGGCGCGCACCCTGCTGGCGCAGGCGGTCAAGGCGGGCGTGCCCCACTTCATCTTTTCCTCCACGGCGGCGGTCTATGGGGAGCCCAAGGACTCCCCCGTGATCGAGGATTCGCCCAAGGAGCCCATCAATCCCTATGGCCGCTCCAAGCTCATGGTGGAGTGGATGCTGGCCGATGTGGCCGCCGCCCACAAGCTCACCTACACCGCCCTGCGCTATTTCAACGTGGCGGGCGCCGACCCCATGGGACGCACGGGCCAGAGCACCCCCAACGCCACCCATCTCATCAAGGTCGCCGTGCAGGCGGCGCTGGGCAAGCGCGGGGGCATGGAGCTCTTCGGCACGGATTACCCGACCCCCGACGGCTCCTGCCTCCGCGACTATATCCATGTCACCGATCTCGTGCGCGCCCACATGGACGCGCTCCGTCGCCTGCGGGCGGGGGGCGGAAACATCACCTGCAACGTGGGCTATGGACGCGGCTATTCGGTGCTGGAGGTGATCGACACGGTCAAGCGCGTCTCGGGCGTCGACTTCGAGGTGCGCCGTTCGGGTCGCCGCGCGGGCGATCCCGCGAGCATCGTGGCCTCCAATGAGCGCATCCGCCGGGAACTGGGCTGGACGCCGCGCCACGACGATCTGGAAGAGATCGTGCGGCAGGCGCTGGAGTGGGAGCGGGGATTGGAGAAGCGGCTGGCGGGGTGATCAGATCCAGCCCGACAGCTCCCGCTTCACCACGGCCTCAATCACGTCGATGCCCTCGGGGCTCGCGTTGAGGCAGTCGATGCGGGCGAATTGCTCGCCGCCGTTCTGCAGAAAATAGTCGCGGTTCTCCATGCCGATTTCCTCGATGGTTTCGAGGCAGTCGGCGGAAAAGCCCGGCGTCACGATGGCGAGGCGTTTCATGCCCTTTTGCGCCAGTTCCTTCACGGTCTCGTCCGTATAGGGCTTCAGCCATTCGGTGGGCCCGAAGCGGGACTGGAAGGTGAGGATCAGCCTGTCCTTCGACCAGCCCAGCGCCTCGCGCAGCAGGCGCGCGGTCTTGGCGCATTGGCAATGGTAGGGATCGCCCTTGAGCAGATAGTCCATGGGCACCCCATGGAAAGAGGCCAGCACCGCTTCGGGCTCGAAATCGAGCTTGGCGAGGCCGTCGCGGATGGAGGTCGCCAGCGCCTCGATATAGGCGGGGTCGTCATGCCAGGGCGGGGCGACGCGCAGGGTCGGCTGCCAGCGCATGGCGGCCAGCGCCTCGAAGGTCTTGTCGCAGACTGTGGCGCTCGTGGCCGCCGCATATTGGGGATAAAGGGGCACCAGCAGCACCCGGTCGCAGCCCTGATCCTGCAGGGCGGTCAGGCGCGAGGCGATGGAGGGATTGCCATAGCGCATGGCCCAATCCACGATCACCTGCGCACCGCCAGCCCCCAGCGCCCCTGCTTCC
>CAMDOY010000405.1 GCA_945903655.1 Rhizobium sp. Q54
CGACCTGACCAACCCGGCACAAACCGGTGAAGGCGGTGATCAAGCCGAGCTTGTTACACCACGCTGCGGGACACAACCACCTTAATCACCAAGTTGGTTATAAGGGTACTTGTTCGAATAATTTACCTTTGTGCACTGCTTCCTTTCAAAAATGGGGTTGGGTTTTTGGCTCAGCCCAATTCTTTTGTTGTTATCAGTGAGGTTTCATCACCAAGTTGGTGATTAAGGGTGTGGCGTGGGGCAGTGGTGAAAAACACCTGAGGTGTATTTTTAGGAGATTGATGGTTTTCGTCATCTCAATCTGTGTCATCCAGAAAGTGCCTATTTGAGCCTGAAAATCAGGTAATTACATAGTGTTATAGGCGCTAAAATTAGCAAAAGTTTTTACGGATACAATAGGCAAACCCTAGGCATTATTTTTTAGGTGTCAAAAAAGCTTGTAAAAATGGGCCGTTTTGGACTACGTGTGGAACTTCAAGAAGTGCTGCGGGGCTGCGGCCTGAACAAGGGTTCAATGACGGGCATGCTGCTGACGATTGTTCCTGTTTTTTCAGCGTTCTTTGCTGTGATGTTTGTCCTGCTGTCCATCAATGTCATCAGGGCGAGACGCAAGCACAAAGTCGGCATTGGAACCGGGCGGAACAAGTCGGTTGAAAGGGCAATGCGGGTGCATGCCAACTTCGCGGAATATGTGCCCTTCGCGTTGCTGTTGGTCGCGCTCCTCGAGCTCAATAAATCCAACAGTTTACTGCTGATGGGCCTTTGTTCGGTGCTTCTGGTTGGTCGGTTGGTTCACGCTTATGGCGTGTCCATGGAGAACGAACGCTTCGCATTTCGCGTGTCTGGAATGATGATGACCTTTGCGGTGATTTTGATCGCCGCCTTGGCGAATCTGGTGATCGTTCTTCATTAAGTCGCAGCGCCTCGCGTAACCACGCCCCACCCCCTCAAGCCGAATTGAATCCCGCCGCCGCCATTGCGAGATGCGCCTTGTTCTGGAAGCTGGCGTCATCGCCTTTCGCCAGAAGCTCCGCGTTGCGGGCCACGGCGTCGCAGAGCGCGCTCACCCAGCCCTGCTGCTCGGCCTTGGAGAAATCGCTGAGCACATGATTATGCACCAGCGCCTTGTCGCCGGGATGGCCGATGCCGAGGCGCACGCGCTTGTAGTCATTGCCCAGATGCGCCGTGATGGAGCGCAGCCCATTATGGCCCGCATTACCGCCCCCCAGCTTCACCCGCAGCTTGCCGGGGGCGAGGTCCAGCTCGTCGTGGAAGACCACGATGTCGGAAAGGGCGATCTTGTAGAATTTGGCGGCTTCCCCAACGGCCCGACCGGACTCGTTCATGTACGTCGTGGGCTTGAGCAGAATCACGCGTTCGGCGCCAATGGCGCCCTCGGTGGCGAGGCCCTGAAAGCGGGCGCGGAAGGGGGGGAAATTCGCGCTACGCGCAATCTCGTCCAGAGCCATGAAGCCGATGTTGTGACGGTTGCCTGCGTAGGCTTTGCCGGGATTGCCGAGGCCAACGAACAGAAGCATGGGCATGTCCCGAAGGGTCGCTCCCGCCCGGGAGGGGGCGGGAGCGGGAACTTCTTATTTCTTGGCGGCGGGCTTGGCGGCCGCCTTGCCCTTGGCGGGAGCCGCAGCGACGACAGGCGCCTCTTCGACCACGGCCGGGGGCGTGATGTTCGCCACGGTGACTTCGCCCTTGGTGCGAACCATGGCCCTGCAGCCCTCAGGCAGCGTCACGGACGACAGGTAGAGCGAATCGTTGATGTCGGCCTTGGCCAGATCAATGGTGATCGCGTCCGGGATCGCATCGGCGGGCACGCGCATCTCGACGGAATGCAGCACGATGTTCAGCGCGCCGCCCTTCTTGATGCCGGGGCAGATGTCCTGGTTGATGAAATGCACGGGCACGTCCACGCGCAGGCTGCTGCCGGGGCGCAGGCGCAGGAAGTCCACATGCAGGGGGGTGTCGCGCACGACGTCGAGCTGGTAGTCGCGCGGAAGCACGCGCTCCTTGCGGCCATCGATGTCGATGTCGAAAATCGTGGTCAGGAAGTGACCAGCGTAGATGAGCTTGTTCAGCTCCTTGTAGTCGAGCGTGATCGTCTCGGGTGCGTCGCCGCCGCCATAAATGACAGCAGGAGTGCGGCCTTCACGGCGAACGCTGCGGGCGGCCCCCTTGCCGCTTCCACTGCGCACCGCGGCGGCGAGAGTCTTTACCTCAGCCATGTCGGTGTCCTTTCAAGAAAAAACCCGCCCTCGCCTCCAGGGGTGTCGGAAACGGGCGGGTCGCGCGCTCTATAGCCGCGTTGGGCCTTTCAGGCAACAGGCGGGAGCCGCCTTTCGCCGCCGCCTCAGTCGAAAAGGCTGGAGACGCTTTCCTCGCGGGCGGTGCGGGCGATGGCCTCGCCGATGAGCGGGGCGATGGAAATGACCCGGATATTGGCGGCGACGCGCATGGCTTCCGTCGGCTGGATGGAATCGGTCACCACCAGTTCCTTCAGCTTGGAGCTGGAGACGCGGGCCACCGCCCCGCCCGAGAGCACGCCATGGGTAATATAGGCGCGCACTTCCTGGGCGCCATTCTTCAGCAGGGCCTCGGCGGCGTTGCACAGGGTGCCGCCGGAATCCACGATGTCGTCCACGAGGATGCAGCTCTTGCCCCTGACGTCGCCGATGATGTTCATCACTTCCGACTCGCCAGCCCGCTCGCGGCGCTTGTCCACGATGGCCAGCGGCGCGTCGATGCGCTTGGCGAGCGCTCTGGCGCGCACCACGCCGCCCACGTCGGGGGAGACGACCATGACATTCTTCAGGTCAAGCCGCTCCTTGATGTCGCGCACCATGACCGGCGCGGCGAAGAGGTTGTCGGTGGGAATGTCGAAGAAGCCCTGGATCTGGCCGGCATGGAGATCGACGGTGAGCACGCGATCAGCGCCCGCGCGGGTGATGAGATTGGAGACCAGCTTGGCCGAGATGGGGGTGCGGGGACCGGGTTTGCGATCCTGCCTGGCGTAGCCGAAATAGGGGAGCACGGCGGTGATGCGGCGGGCCGAGGCGCGGCGCAGCGCATCGGTCATGATCAGCAGCTCCATCAGGTGATCATTGGTCGGGAAAGAGGTGGACTGCACGATGAAGGCGTCGGCGCCGCGCACATTTTCCTGAATTTCGACGAAGATTTCCATATCGGCGAAGCGGCGCACCTGCGCCTTGCACAGGGGCAGGCCGAGATAGGCGGCGACCGCGTCGGTCAGCGCGCGATTCGAGTTGCCAGACAGAATCTTCATGCTATCGGCCATCTGACAACCCCCGAGTACAAAATGAAACGCGCGCGCCTCTTAGCAAGGTTGCGGCGTCCAAACAATATGACGGAGATGTGAAGTCCCAACCTTTGGGAAAATGACGGGGATGAATGGCACCATGCTTAACCCCCTCAACGCAGGGCTTTCGCCTCGACGAGGGAGGCGCGGGCGGGCTGGGCGCTCCCCGCTGCGGCGGCGGTCCCGCCTGCGTCGCTCAGGGCTTCCGGCATCTGGGACAGG
>CAMDOY010000406.1 GCA_945903655.1 Rhizobium sp. Q54
GTGTCCACCATCTCTCCGGTCTGAACAGTGGGGAGGGGTACGGGGTGGGGGTCCACGCGTTTCTGTCGTTAGCGCCTGAGGCGGGCGCGCCAACGATCAGCATTCCCCGACCCCCACCCCGTCCCGCTAAGCGGGCCGACCCTCCCCACAGGGGGGAGGGTATAAAGTGCGCGTTCTTTCAGAGGTTTAGAGAGACGCACGAGGCCCTCGCCTCACACCTCAATAACAATATACTCCTCTTCAACCCTCACCTCGAAACTCTCGGCCATATAAGGCCCCTTCACCAATTCCGCGCCCGGCTCCACCGAAGCGTTGAAGGTGCGCAGGCGGGTGTTCTTGGGGTCGCAGTAAGATTGACCCGTGGCGATCTCGAATTCCCAGCCATGCAGCGGGCAGCGCAGGAATTCGCCCTCGCGGATCAGCTCATACTGGCCGGGGCGCGGCGCCATGGACAGGCCCGTGACGAAGCCCTCGCAGAGCGAGCCGCCCCCATGGGGGCAGCGGTTCGCCAGAGCGTAAAAGGAGCCCTTCACATTGAAGACGCCGATCTCGCGTCCGGCCACCTGCACCAGCTTGCGGCCACCGGGCTCAATGTCTGCGGCGCGGCCGACCACATGACGGGTCAACTGGCGACTCATTTGGCGGCTCATGGCAGACCATAGAGGGCGCGGGCGTTGTCCCTGAAGAGCATGGAGCGCTGCGCATCGGTCATGCGGAAGCGGATGCAGTAGCGCGGATCGTCATAATCCCAGTGGGGATAGTCGGTGGAGAAAAGCAGGCGGTCCCAGCCGATCCAGTCGATGACCTCGGGCAGATGCGCGGGATTCTCCGGCTCCTCCAAAGGCTGGGTCGCGAACCAGAAATGCTCCTTGATATATTCGGAGGGGCGGCGCTTGAGATGGGGCACCTCCTTGCGCATGCGCTCCCATGCCGCATCCATGCGCCAGCACATGGCGGGGATCCAGGTGAAGCCGGATTCGATGAGGGCGATCTTGAGCTTCGGGAACTGGTCGAAGACCCCCTCGAAGATCATGCTCACCAGATTGCCCTGCATGCCCGTGCAGAAGCTGTAATGCTCCTGCAGGTAATAGGTCGGCCAGCCCGAGCCCGTGGAGGGCGCGCCGCCGCTGAAGGCTGCGGGGTGCAGGCCAAGGGGCAGGCCCGCTTCCTGCGCCGCCGCATAGATGGGCCAGTAGCGCCGCCGGCCCAGAGGCTCGGCGGAGCGCGGCGAGATGATGATCTGCTTGAAGGCCTTGTCCTGCGCCCGCAGCTGGATCTCCTTCACGCAGAAGTCGGGATCCTCCTGCGGCACCACCACGCCCGCCAGCAGGCGCGGCTCCTTGCGCACCCAGTCATGCAACTGCCAGTCATTGACCGCATGGGAGAGCACGGTGGCGAAATCGGGATTGCGCTCCTCCATGCCGCCCTTGCTGAGGGCGACGAGCATGCCCCACTCCACCCCCACGGGGTCGAGATGCTGGCGGCGCATCATGTCAAGGTCCGAGCCGGGGGGGCCGCCGCCGGGCGGATAGGCGTCGGCGCGCTGGCCTGCGGCCATCATGCGCGGATAGGCCTGCATGCCCGTCACGCCCTGGCGGATATGGGGACCGAAGGTCTCGCTATGCTCGCGCCAGCGCTGGCTCATATAGGGGTAGAGGTCGTTGTTGGAGCGCTGCACCGGATGGATGTCGCAATCGACGATGCCGACCTTCTGCGCCGCGGTGACCGAGGTGAGTGGAACATTCATGATGTTTGCTCCGCCTTCTGGGGGTGATGAGGGCGCCATGCGCCCGAGAGCCTGGGATAGGCCGCCAGCGGATTGTCGCGGGTGATCTTCTGGATGAGCGCTTCGGGCAGCCCATCGGGCAAGGCCTCCTCGCCCTCGAAATGGGCGTGGGGGTAATCGGTGGAGAAGAGCAGCAGCTCGTCCGAGCCCACATGGTCGAGGATGCGCAGGATCATCGCGGTATCAGGCACTTCCACCGGCTGCAGGGTGAAGCGGAAGCGCTCGCGCAGGATGTCGGCGGGCGGCCGGTCGATCCAGGGCACTTCCTGCCTGATGCCGCGCCATTCCTTGTTCAGGCGCCAGAGCAGGGTCGGCAGCCAGCCAAAGCCGCTTTCGAGGCAGATGACGCGCAGGTTCGGACACTCCGAGAAGACGCCCTCCGCCAGCAGGCTGACGATGGCGTTTTCGAAGCCCGTGCTGTTGGCCACATAGTCCTCCACTTGAAAGGAGGGCCAGCCCGAGGCGGTGGTGGGGAAACGGTAGGTGCTGCCCGCATGGAGGGCCAAAGCGAGCCCATGTTTCTCGCAGGCCCGGTAGATGGGCCACATCTGGCGCTTGCCCGGCAGCATGTCGCCCATGACCGGCAGGATCACCTGCACGAAGCGATGGTCTGAAGCGAGACGCTCGATCTCGGCCACCGCATGGTCCGGGTTCTGGCCGGTGATGAGGATGGAGCCGCGCAGGCGCGGTTCGGGATCAAGCCATTCGTGGGCGACATAATCATTCACCGCCGAACAGAGCGCCGCCCCCATGTCCTCGTTGAAGAGCACGATGGCGCCATGCAGCAGGGAGCTGACGGCGATCTCCACGCCGAAGGGGTCGAGGGCCTGACGGCGCAGCTGGTCGAGCGGGGTCTCGCCCTTGTTCGGGCGCCAGTCCTCGCGGCAGGTGAGCGGCGAGTTCGGGGGATAGCTGGTGAGCTGGAAGCCCATCTTGTGGATGAACCGCGTCTCCATCTGGTCGCGCCAATAGGCGGGCAGATAGGGCAGCAAGGCGGTGGTCGGCGGCGAGGGCAGGTGCAGGTCGCAGTCGATGGCGCCTTTGTGGGGCAGCTTCATGCGGGCCTCCTGATGCACTGGTTCAGCATGGCAAAGCCCATCCGGCCCTTCCGTCCGCTTCGATCATGACCTGCGCGCCGGGCGCTGGCGCGCCAAGCCCCGCGCCATCGACAAGGATCGTCCCCGACGCCGTGCGCACGGTGTAGGAGCGATAGGGCCCCCGGAAAATCGAATGTACGACTTCGCCGCTCCAGCGCAACCCGCCCGCCGCCGTTTGCGCGCTGGTGAAGCGCATCTGCTCCGGCCGCACCACGATGGCGACCGCCTGCCCCTCGGGCAATTCGTCGGCGGCGCGGCAAGTCCCCGCAAAGCCCTCGCCCGCCACGTCCAGCTCCACCTGGCCATCATCAAGGCGCCGGGCGGCGCGCACCTGCGCCTGCAGTACATTGGGCGTGCCGAAGAACTTCGCCACGGCGAGGGAGCGCGGCTGGTAATAAATGCTCTCGGGCGCGCCGATCTGCAGGATCTTGCCGCCATGCATGACCACGATGCGGTCCGAGAGGGACATGGCCTCGCTCTGGTCATGGGTCACATAGATCGAGGTGATGCCGAGGCGCTTCTGCAAGGCGCGGAACTCGTCGCCGGTCTGCATGCGCAGGCGCGCGTCCAGATTGGACAGGGGCTCGTCGAGCAGCAGCACGCGCGGCTCGAAGACCAGCGCACGGGCGATGGCCACCCGCTGCTGCTGGCCGCCGGAGAG
>CAMDOY010000407.1 GCA_945903655.1 Rhizobium sp. Q54
GTCTCGCGCTCGGCCGGATCGATCTGCACCTGGAAGTTCTTCTCGTAGTTGAGATAGACGCGCAGGCGGTCGAGTTTGCGCAGGAAGGGCAGGGTGCGAAACAGCGCGCGCCGTGCGGGGGAGAAGCGCTTTTCGGGTCGGGGGCCAACGAAGGCGGGCGTGCGCTGGAAGACGGTGATGGACTTCGCGGCGTCCACGATCTCCGGCACGAATTGCGCCGCGCTGCAGCCCGTGCCCAGCACGCCCACGCGCAGGCCTTTGGGGTTGAAGCTCTCGTCCCATTCGGCGGAATGGAAGCGGGGGCCTTTGAAGGTTTCTATCCCCTTGAAATCAGGCTTCATCGGCGTGTTGAAGAGGCCGCAGGCTGCGACCAGCGCCCGCGCGCGCACCACCAGGCCTGACTGCATCTCGACGCGCCAAAGGTCGTCCGCAGCCTCATAGCGCGCCTGCTTCACGCCATCGTTGAAACGCAGATAGGGCGCGATGCCGAAGCGCTCGATGCAATGGTTGAAATAGCTGAGGATTTCGTCTCGCTTCCCGTGGGCGCTGGACCAATCGAAATTGGTGGCGAAGGAGAAGCTGTAGAGGTGGGATTCCACATCGCAGGCCGCGCCCGGATAGCGGTTCGCCCACCAGACGCCACCGGGGCCCGCAGCCCGCTCGACGACCATGAAATCTGTGATCCCGGCCTTTTTCAGCCGTATGGCCATGCCGATTCCGCCGAACCCGGCGCCGACGATCAGAACGGATTTAATGTCATCGCGCGCCGTCAAGAGCGTTCTCCCTTATTGGCGGTGATGATGGACCAGAGATCGGGCATGTCAATAGATTCGGGGGCATGCGCGCCCTTGCGAGGACGCAGTCTCGCCATCGTCTTGAAATGCAGGGCGGGTCTTGTCGCCGATCTCCTGCGGGCGAGAAAAGGGCCTCTAAATCTCCACCCCGGGGAACCCGGGACCAGGGCCCCTCTACCCGAAAGGGACCTACCCCCGGCCTTGGCCTGATCCCGGAGGGGTTGGCGCAGTCCGGGCGAAGTCTCCAGGCTGGCTGGTGATACGGGACTGTTTTTGCAAAGAAACACAGGTTTATCCCCGGCTGGATCCAGGTTCGGCTCCGTTTTTATTACGGCTAAGTTGATGATTGTTAATTAATCAGTAATATATGGTCTGGCGGCTCCGGCTTCTTCGACCATCCGTTTGGGGTGGGGTGTTTTTGGGGTCGCGTGTGTTTGATTGTGATTTTGAGAGTTGGGTTGGTCGATGACGATGATGATCCCGTTCTATCAGCAGCGTCAGGTCCACGCTTGCGGCGCTTCCTCGACGCTCGGTCACAGGAGGCTGGATCTCAGGTCGGTCCTTTTGGCGCTGGCGCTGGTGGGCGCATCCTCGTTTGGCCATGGCGCCGCGCATGCCGAGAGCATCTCGGGCGCCTTGGCGAAATCCTATGGTTACAGCCCCGACCTCAACCAGCAGCGCGCCGCCATGCGGGCGGCGGACGAGGGCGTGCCGCGCGCCACGGCGGGATGGCGCCCCACTTTGAGCGCGAGCACCAGCATTGGCGTCGCAACGCACAAGACGGTCGACAAGGGCGTGGTGAAACTGAGTTCGGATTCTGTGCCCCGGGTCAGCAGCGTGAGCCTGACCCAGACCCTCTATAACGGCGGGCGTGTGGGCAATGGCGTTCGGCAGGCCGAATCTCAGGTCCTGCAATCGCGCGAAACCCTGCGGCAATCCGAACAGGATGTCCTCGTCGCCGCCGCCACCGCCTATATGAACGTGCTGCGGGATACGGCGCTTCTTGAACTGCAAAACAACAACGTCAATGTGCTGCAACAGCAACTCAAGCAGACCGAGGATCGCTTTCAGGCGGGCGAAGTGACGCGCACGGATGTCGCGCAGTCCCAGGCCTCCCTCGCGCGCGGCCAGGCTGACGCCTTTCAGGCGCGGTCGGATTTGCAAAACAGCACCGCCGTCTATCGTCAGGTCATTGGTGAGCAACCGCGCAATCTCGAACCCGCGCGACCGGTGGAGCCGCTGCTGCCGCCCAGTCTCGAAGCCGCTCTGGCGAGCGCCTTGAAAGATCATCCCCGAATTCAGGCCGCCTTGCATGCGGTCGATGTCGCCGCCTTGAATGTGACGATCCAGGAAGGCGCGTTGCTGCCCACGGTCACCGCCACCGGATCCGCCGCCGTGAACCGGGAGCCGACGGGGTTCACGAATTATCAGAGCAAATCGTGGTCGGCGGTGGCGAGCCTGAACGTTCCGATTTACGAGGGCGGGGCGACCTATTCCGCCATCCGGCAAGCCAAGGAGCAATTGGGGCAGTCCCGCATCCAGGTCGATCTCCAGCGCGAGACGATCCGCTCCGCCGTCGTTGCGGCCTGGGGGAGTTTCCAGACCAGCAAGCTGACCATCCAGTCCATTCAGGCCCAGGTGCGCGCCAATGAAATCGCCCTGCAGGGTGTGCGCGAGGAGGCCAAGGTCGGCCAACGCACCACCATCGATGTGCTCAACGCCCAGCAGACCCTGCTCAACGCCCGCGTGAGCCTTGTCACGGCCCAGCGCACGCAGGTGGTCGCGTCCTACACCCTGCTCGCCGCCGTCGGAAGGCTTTCTGCCGCCACCCTGCGACTGCGCGTCGCCACCTATGATCCGACCCTGCATTTCGATCAGGTGAAGGGCAAGTGGATCGGCACGCGCACGCCCGATGGCAATTGAGGGGCCGCAGGGGCTTTCGCCGACATCTGCTCCCCCGGCTCGGTTCCTCTCGGCCATGGTGACACGCGCGCTGATTCCGGCGATACTGCGTCAAAAGCATCAAGGGAGCGGAACATGATGAAATCTCTCGCAGCGCTGGCCATGGCCGCGCTGGCCTGCCTGGTGCCTGCCGCCGCGCAAACGCCCATGAAGAAAGTCACCATCGGCGGCACCCTGTCGGCGACCGACATCGGCCTGTGGGTCGCCCACAAGAAGGGCTATTTCCGCGACGAGGGGATTGACGCACAATTCGTCGTGTTCGATTCCGCCGCGCGCATGATCGCTGCGCTGGGCACGGGCGACCTCGACGTGTCCGCAGGCGGCCATTCGGCGGGGCTCTTCAACGCGGTCGCGCGCGGCATTGATATCCGCATCGTCTCCGACAAGAGCCAGAATGTGGTGGGGCGCTCCAGCATCAAGATGCTCGTGCGCAAGGAGCTGGTGGATTCGGGCCGCTACAAGACCTACGCCGACCTGAAGGGGCTGAAAGTCGCCGAAGCCGCGCCGGGGGGCTCCGCCTTTCCCATCGTCATCAAATTTCTTGAGAAGGGCGGCCTCAACTATACGGATATTCAGCCCGTCTACATGAGCTTCCCCCAGATGTCGATCGCGCTGCAAAGCGGCGCCATCGACGTGGCCCTGCCGGCCGAGCCCTCGGTGACCCAGGCCCTGCGCATGGGCGGCGTTGTCGCTGTGGCGAATGATTACGATGTCTATCCGATCCATCAGGTTTCGGAGATCATGTATTCCGGTAAATTCGCCAAGGGCG
>CAMDOY010000408.1 GCA_945903655.1 Rhizobium sp. Q54
ATAGAGCGGACATGGGGGGAAATGCAATCTGTTGGGAAAGGACGGACGCCTTGACCCAAGCCCCCCCGCATGATCGACTCCGCCTCGGATCACCCTCCTGAACACACGGGAGCGGGAGGGAACGGGTTTTGGCATGAGTAGAATCGTCGTCGAGGGGCTGCGGCATCTCTACAGGCCCAAGCGCGGCGCGCCGGTGCTGGCGCTGGAGGATGTGAACCTGAGCGTGGGCGATCAGGAGTTCATCGCCCTGCTGGGGCCCTCCGGCTGCGGAAAATCCACGCTGCTCTATCTCATGGGCGGATTTCTGCCCGTCGAGACTGGCGTCATCACCATGGATGGGGCGCCCGTGGCCGGACCCGGCCCGGATCGCAGCATCGTGTTCCAGCATTTCGCCCTCTTCCCCTGGAAGACCGTGTTGCAGAATGTGCTCTATGGGCTGGAGCGCCAGCCCCTCGAACGCGCCGAGCGGGAGGCCCGCGCCCATGCCTTCATCAAGATGGTGGGCCTTTCGGGCTTCGAGAACAATTATCCCTCCCAGCTCTCCGGCGGCATGAAGCAGCGCGCCGCCATCGCGCGCACCCTGGCCATCGACCCCAAGGTGCTGCTCATGGACGAGCCCTTCGGGGCGCTCGACGCCCAGACCCGCCACCTCATGCAGACCGAACTGCTCGCCATCTGGCGCCGCTCCCCCAAGACCGTGATCTTCGTCACCCATGACGTGCAGGAAGCCGTCTATCTGGCGGAGCGGGTGGTGGTGATGTCGGCGCGGCCCGGGCGCATCAAGGAGATCGTCACCGTCGGCCTCGACAAGGCGGATCCGGACCTGACCCGTAGCCGCGCCTTCGCCGACATGAGCGACCACGTGTGGTCGCTGGTGCGCGACGAGGCCATCAAGGCGCAGGCGGGCGTGGGGCCATGAACACGATCGCCAGCGCCGCCCTGCGCTACTCGCCCCTGCTGATACTGGCGCTGGCCTGGGAGCTGGCGGCGCGCAGCGGGCTTTTCGCCTCCTCGGCCCTGCCGCCCATCAGCAAGATCGCCCTCGCCTGGCTCGATCTGGCGCGCGATGGCGATTTGACGAAAAACACCATGGCCTCCCTCTGGCGCACCGGGGCGGGGCTGGGGCTGGCGATCCTCATCGGGGGCGTGCTGGGCTTCGCCATGGCCTTCTGGCGGGGGGCGGAGACAGCGCTGGCTCCTGTGGTGGAGCTGTTCTATCCCCTGCCCAAATCCGCCCTCATCCCCATCACCGCCCTGTGGCTGGGCTTTGGGGACGGGTCGAAGATCCTGCTGATCTGCATGGGCTGCATGTTGCCGGTGACATTGGGCGCCTTCAACGGCGCCCTCTCCGCCGACCGCACCCTGCTCTGGTCCGCCCGCAGCCTTGGCGCCAGCCGGTTGCGCAGCATGTGGGATGTGGTGCTGCCCAGCGCCGTGCCCGAACTGCTGAACGGAATCCGCACCGCGCTGGCCCTGTCCTTCGTGCTGCTGGTGAGTTCGGAGCTGATCGTCTCGCGGGAGGGGCTGGGCTATCTCATCGGCTTTCTGGGCTCCAACGGAACCTATGAGGCCATGTTCGCGGTGGTGCTGACCGTGGCGTTCATCGGCTTTCTGGCGGACCGGCTCTATGAGGCCTTCGTGCGCAGGACCCTGGCATGGCGGGAATGAGCGCCCCCTCCCCCTCCTTCGGCGCCCGTGCGGGCCAGCTGGCCCTGCGCTGGTCGCTGGTCATCGCGCTCTTCGTAGCCTGGGAGCTGCTGACGCGCACGCGCACCTTCACGCCCTTCATGCTGCCCTCGCCGCAAAGCGTGCTGGAGCGCATCTGGCGCGATGGAAATTCGGGCGATCTCTTCATCAACATGGCGCTGACCATCTACCGGGCGCTGGCGGGCTTTCTCATCGCCGCCGTACTGGGCGTCAGCATCGGGCTGGTGATGACGCGCAACGCTGGCCTGCGCTGGTTTCTGGATCCGGTGATTTCCGTGGGCTTTCCCATGCCGAAGATCACCTTCCTGCCGGTGATCGTGCTGTGGCTGGGCTTCTATGACACCGCCAAGATCAGCATGGTCGTGTTCGACGCCATCTTCCCCATCCTCACCGCCACCATCGCGGGGGTGCGCAGCGTGGAGAAGGAGCTGATCTGGTCGGCGCGCAATCTGGGGGCGCGGGAACGCGATCTGCTCTGGCAGATCCTGCTGCCCGCCGCCTCCCCGCAGATCCTCACGGGATTGCAGGTGGCCCTGCCCATCGCGCTCATCGTGGCCGTGGTGGCGGAGATGATGATGGGCGGCTACGGCATGGGCGGCGCCATGATCCAGGCCTCGCGCATGGCCGATTCGCGCGGGGTCTTCGCGGGAATCATCGAGATTTCCCTCGTCGGCTGGCTCTTCGTGAAAGCCATGGCCATGGTGCGGGCGAGGCTGCTATTCTGGCATGCGGAGAGGTAGAATCGCTTCTGGATTTTGCTTCTGTAACAACAAAAAACTTGCGATCCATTATTTTATGTAGTAACAAAAATGAAGATCGAATTTGACCCCGCCAAGCGCCATATCACCCTCGAACATCGGGGGCTCGACATGGCGCAAGCGGGCGAGATTTTCGAAGACACAACACTGACAATCGCTGACGACCGCAGGGATTATGGCGAGCGGCGGTTCATCACATTCGGGTGGTTGACCGGACGCATGGTCGTTCTGGTCTGGACACCGCGCGGCGCCGGGCGTCGCATCATCAGCTTGAGGAAAGCCAATGACCGGGAACAAGCGCTCTACAGACACCGACTGGATTGACGAAGACGACGCACCCGACCTTTCGACTCCGGAGTATCAGGCGAAATTCGCAGCCGTAACGCCGCAACGCGGGCGCCCCAAAGCTGAGGCGCCGAAAATTTCAACGACGATCCGGCTTGACGCTGATGTCCTGGAGGCGTTTCGCGCCACCGGCCAAGGCTGGCAGTCGCGGATCAACGAGGCGCTTCGTCTAGCAGTTAAGAAGGGGACGGCGTAAGTTCCGTCAGGCGCGCCGACGCCACGCCTGACAATCACCTCCGCCGCACCGGCGGCGGCGTCCAGCGGCCATCCAGCGCCTCGGGGCGCGGCGCGTAGATGCGCAGCGTCATGGAGATCGGCCCATGGGCGGGGCCGGGAAGCCAGTTGGCGCGCTGCTGCGGGCCGGGGTCCTCGTTCTGCACGATGATGTCGAGAGAGCCATCCGCATTGAAGGCCAGCGCGTCGCGGTCGCCCAGCGCGTAGCGGTTGATGGGGTTGGCCTCGGGGAAACCCTCCGCGTCATACATGGTCAGGGACCAGAAGGCGTCGGCGGGGGGCAGCTCGCCCTTATTGAAGCGCACGACATAGCGGTTCTCGCCCATCACGGGTTTGCCCTCGGCGTCCAGCAGGTTCATCGGATAGACCGCATCCTGCGGCTGGTTGGCGCCAAGGCCGCGCTGGGCGACCACCGCGCGGGTGAAATAGTCGTTGCCGTAGACGCCCAGAT
>CAMDOY010000409.1 GCA_945903655.1 Rhizobium sp. Q54
TGGCGGGCGCCCCGTGCGGCGTGCGCGCGATGAGGCGGTGGCGCTGGGCATCACCATCAACGGGTTGCCGATCCTCTCCATCGAGCCCTGGCTCGAGGAGCATTTTCGCGAGGAGGTCATCGGCGGGCCGGGCGCCTTTCTGGTCTCGGCGCGCGATTTCGAGAGCTTCGGCGAGGCCATCGTGAAGAAGCTCATCGCCGAAATCGCCGACCTATCACCCGACGCAGTACGCGGCTAAGCCAGCGCAAATCGGCCCTATCCATCTACGCTATAAAAGCGTCGTCAACCAGCGTCCCCGTGATTGTCATTGGGGCCTCCCGTTTTGTTGGGGCGAATGTTCGCGGCCTCCGCCGCGCCTGTCAACAGGCGCCGGAACCCAAGGGGAGCGGCTTGGTTACAAGCGGGCAGGGACCTTGTCGCGGGATGGATATGAAAGATCATGAAACTCCGGTCAGCTTTCTGGTTTCCCCGGTTCACGCTGGTCCAGCATCTGCTCATCCTGAGCCTGACCGTTCTCCTGCCGCAGGTGGTGCTCGGCTCCCTGATCGTCTGGCGTTACACCAGCGAACAGAAGATGTCCCTGGAGCAGGAGGTCATCGTCATCGTCCGCGAGCGGGTAGCGTCGCTGGATCGTGAACTGGAGGGCATTGTCGGCGCCTTGCAGGCTTTGGCGACATCACCGCTGATCGAACAGAACGATTATCGGCGTTTCCGGGAGCAGGCCGTTCATCTGCTGAGCTTTCGAGGCGCGGCTGTCGTGATGCGCGACCGCAACGGGCGGCACATCATCAACACGCTTCAGCCCGTCGAGGCGGCCCCGCTCCAGAGCACGGATCCCGATTTGCTGGCGAATGACGCCGAGATTTTCCTGACGAAAGCCCCCGCCATATCGAATCTCTACATTGGCGCCTCTACGCAGCGGCCATTCGTGAATGTGGGCGTGCCGGTCATCAGGGATGACGAGGTCCGCTTCGTGCTGGCCATGGCCATTGACCCCGTAACGCTCAGCGACTCTCTCCTGCGCCAGACGCCTAAGGGCTGGACCGGCGCCATCATCGACCGCAAGTTGATGGTCATCGCCCGCTCGGTCGATCAGGCGCGGTATGTCGGCCAACTAGCCTCCCAACCGACCCGGGAGCGATTGATCGGCGAAAGCGGCAGTTTTCATGGCGGACGGACGCTGGAGGGCGAACCGGTCTTCAGCGCCCATCAGAAATCCGCGCTGGCGGGCTGGACCATCGTCTTCGCCATTCCCGAAAAGATGCTGAATGCGCCGCTGCATGATCTCTGGCGAACGCTCCTGCTGATGAGCCTCTCCGCCATCGCCCTGTCGCTACTGGGAGCATTTCTCTATGGCCGCATCCTGCGCCAGGGCCTGAATAGGCTCGCCCATTCCGCCCGACATGTGGGGCGGGCGAATTTTGTGGCGGGCGGCCCCACGGCGGTCATCGAAATGGACGAGGTCGGACGGCTTCTGGCCGTGGCGGACGCGGACCTCAAGCGCAAGGACGAGCACCAGCGCACCCTTCTGCTTGAACTCGATCATCGCGTGAAGAACACGCTGGCCATCATCCAGTCCCTGGTGACCCAGAGCGTGAGGGGCTCCGCCTCGCCCGAACATTTCCGCGAGGCCATCATCGGGCGCGTCATGGCTCTGGCGCGCTCCCATGAGGTGCTGAGCGCCGCCAACTGGAACGATCCCGAATTGGCGAATGTGGCGGGGGCGGTGCTGGCGCGGGAAGCGGAGCGCATTCATTATGCAGGCGACCGGGTCAGCCTCGCGCCGCGGGTTGTGGTCGCCTTCGCCCAAGTCTTCCATGAATTGCTCGCCAATGCGGAGAAGCATGGCAGCCTGTCGCGCCCCGAAGGCCGCGTGACGGTGACATGGCGGCTGGAGGGAACCGACCTCCATATCCTGTGGGTCGAGACCTCCAGCGAGCCGCCAGCGGTCGCCGCCCTGAAGGGCCTTGGCACCACCATCGTGCGGATCTGCATCGAGCGGCAGCTTGGGGGGACCTGTCACTTCGAGGCAGCGCCGGAGGGGCTGCGATTTGAAGCCAGGGTGCCGCTGGTTTCAGAGCTGGGCGTGAACGGCGCCGCCATGGATCCCGTGGCCCCGCCCAATAGCGAGGGCGGCCCCCTTACGGGAACCGCCCCCACGAGCGCCTCATAGGTGGGCGCTCAGCCCTCTTCATCCTCTGGTCTGCGCGCATAACGATTCGGGGCCTGGGGAGGTTCCCTAGCGGGAGACCTCCGGCATGCCCTTGGGGCCATGGCCGGGTTTCGAATCGTGAAGTTCGCGCTTGGTGCGCCGCAGTCGTTTGCCGAGCCGGTCCACCGCGACGGCGAGCGCGATATGGGGGTCCTTGTGGCTGGCCTCCGCGCTCATCATGGGGATGGCGGCGCATTGCATGTTGGCGGTGCAGCGATATTCGATTCCCTCCCGCCCGAAGTGGACGGAACCTTTTGTGATTCGTCCAAAATATTTGGACGCCAGTTCGGTCAGGGCGGCGCGGGCTTTTTCGGCAAGCGCTTCGCCAATTTCGACATTCGAGCTTCCAACGGTAATGGCTTTCTCGATCAAGACGTCCATGGGCCCGGTCCCTCGCAACGCCCCCGATCAGGCCAAACGGGCGAGATGGCCCAGGGGTTGCAAAGGATCGCAGGACGACCTTGGGGCTACGGCGCCCCAATATCGTCACAATTGGAGGGGCAAAAGGGCGCAACTGCGCTGCCAAGCTCCGGTCAATGTTAAGGTTTTTGCAACCAAGATGCGGCATTCTCAGCATGCGAAGGGTTTCCTCACCGCATGCTTCGGCTTAAGCTCGCCGGACGCCGCCAGGGGAAATCTGATGCGCTTTTGTTGGCTTTCGAGTAGTGCGTATCGTCTCATGACAGCACCTGCGTCTCCATCTCACGTCGAAGCCTCCCGGGGCGGCGCTGCGCGTCTTGCGCGCGCCCTGTCTTGCGTGATCCTGGTTGGTTTGGTCGCGGGTTGCGCACAGCAGCCAAAAGAGCAGGCGCGCCGGTCCAAAGAATATTTCCCGTCTTCCGTGTATGGCGCCGCCAGCGAGCGCGTGGTCGAGGAGGGGCAGCCTGTGCCGCGCGGCGGCGGGCAATATCTCGTGGGGCGGCCCTATACCATCGCGGGCAAGCGCTATTTCCCCACGCCGCAGCCAAAGGGCACACAGGTCGGCATGGCCTCCTATTACGCCGGAGCTTTCCATGGTCGGCGCACAGCCAATGGTGAAATCTACGATATGGGCTCCATCTCGGCGGCGCATCCCACCATGCCTCTGCCCAGCTACGCCCGCGTCACCAATGTGCGCAATGGGCGCTCCATCATCGTGCGCGTAAATGATCGCGGCCCCTACCACTCCGGGCGCGTGATGGACGTCTCGTCCCGGACTGCGGAGGCGCTGGGCTTCAAGGCCATGGGCACGGCGCAG
>CAMDOY010000410.1 GCA_945903655.1 Rhizobium sp. Q54
AAGCGCCGGCAATGGCGCGCGCGGAACCCAAGAAGCTCGCCCGCTTCGACACAACTCAAGCGTCCCGCCCGATGCGAAGCAATCGCATCCAAAACACGCGCCATCCGAACCTCCGGCAACATGCGGTCCTCCGATCCAAAAACCGGACATACCACGTGCTACCTAAACCGGACATATCATGTGCTCGCGACACAGCCGGGCAGGCGGTTGCCAGCCCGTCCCTGATCAGGGAAACTTCGGGGCATACGAGGCTATCCCGCCTCCCCATCCCGGCGCCTCGTTCATGTCCCAGACTGATCTTCCCCCCCTCTGGACGCCCCCGCTCGCTGCGGCGCCGCCCCGGTCGCTCTGCACGGACTGCGGCGTGTCGCGGATGGAGAACCCTAGGGCTTGCGGCTCCGCCTGCCAGTTCATCAAGCCGGATTATGCGGCGCAGGAGGCGCGGGTCCATGGCCGCGCCCGCGATCCCGCGCGCCCGGACGAGCTTTTCTTCGGGCCCTTCCGGCGTCTGGTGCGGGCGAAAATGGCCACGCCCCTGGCGGGCGCCCAGTGGACGGGAATCACCACCCGCATCGGCGAACGCTTGCTGGAGACAGGGGCCGTCGAGGCGGTGCTGACCATGGCGCCGGACCCGGACGACATGTGGCGGCCCGTTCCCGTGCTGGTCACCAAGGCCGAGGGCATGGCCCAATGCCGGGGCATGCGCATGGGCTATGCGCCCCTGCTGGCCCTGCTGGAGCCCGCGCGGGCCAAAGGCATCCGCAAGCTCGCGGTCATCGGCATCCCCTGTCAGGTCTATGCGCTGCGGGCGCTGGAAGCGGAATTGGGCTTCGAGAAGATCTTCGTGGTGGGCACGCCCTGTTCGGACAATACGACGACGGAGAGCTTCCACACCTTCCTCGATCTTCTGTCGGAGGAGCCGGACAGCATCACCTATCTGGAGTTCCGCGCCGATTACCATGTGGAGCTGCGCTTCAAGGACGGGCGGGTGCGCGAAGTGCCCTTCCTGCAGCTGCCGATCTCGAAGCTTCCGCCAGATTTCTTCCCCCTGACCTGCCGCACCTGCGTCGATTACACCAATGTGCTGGCCGACATCACCGTCGGCTATATGGGTGGGCAGGGCGAGCAATGGCTGCTGGTGCGCAATGAACGGGGCGAGGAATTGCTGGGCCTGCTGGGCGATGAGGTCATGACCACCACGCCGGGCACTGCGGGCAAGCGGCAAGGCGCGGTGAAGGGTTTTCTGGCCAATGTGGAGCGTGCGGCGGGCGGCTTGCCCCTGCGGCGCATGCCCGATTGGCTGCGGCCCATCGTCAGCTGGCTGATGCCGCGCATAGGCCCACGCGGCCTTGAGTTTGCGCGGGCGCGGGTGGAGATGAAGGCGGTGGAGACCGTGCTGCATCTGCGCCGCAACGAGCCCCGGCGCATGCGCGCCATGGTCCCGCCCCATGTCTGGAAACTGGTGGAGCCCTATGGGCTGAAGCCCGCAGAGGATGAGCTGCCCCGTCCCCCTGGCGGCGCGTAAAAATTCACGGCCATGAGCCTCTGGATTTTTGCGTAAAGTTAGATAGACACTTATCGTGTCTTAGAGGCTTATAGGCGCGACAGGGGGCGGATCACTTCATGCAGGCCAAAACCTATCCCGCCCCGGCGGCCGTTCTGGAATTGCTGAAGCCCATCACCTGGTTTCCGCCCATGTGGGCCTTCGCCTGCGGTGTCCTGGCTTCGGGCGCGCCCCTCCTCGAAAACGCCGTGATCGCCATCGTGGGGATCATCCTTGCGGGCCCCTTAGTCTGCGCCATGAGCCAGGCGGTCAACGATTGGTATGACCGCCATGTGGACGCCATCAACGAGCCGAACCGTCCGATCCCCTCGGGCCGCATCCCCGGCGCCTGGGGCCTCTATATCGGCATAGGCTGGACCGTGCTGTCGCTGGCGGTGGCGGCCCTGCTCGGCCAATGGGTCTTCATCTCGGCCATCATCGGCGCGGCTCTGGCCTGGGCCTATAGCGCCCCGCCCTTCCGCCTGAAGGAAAATGGCTGGTGGGGCAATGCGGCCTGCGGCTTCTCCTATGAGGGCCTCGCCTGGATCACTGGCGGCGCGGTCATGCTGGGGGGCGCCTTGCCGACCCATGCCTCCATCGGCCTCGCGATCCTCTACAGCATCGGCGCCCATGGCATCATGACCCTCAATGATTTCAAGTCGATCAAGGGTGACAGCCAGATGGGCGTGAACTCGCTTCCCGTCCTGCTGGGCGCCGATGGCGCCGCCAAGGTCGCCTGCGCCATCATGGCCGCGCCTCAGGTCGTGGTGATCGGTCTGGTCTTCTCCTGGGGCAAGCCGCTTCAGGGCGCCTTCATCGTGCTGTTGCTGATCGGGCAAGTGCTGATGATGGCGAAGTTTCTGAAAGCCCCCGTGGAGAAGGCGCTCTGGTACAGCGGCTTTGGCGTGCCGCTCTTCGTGCTGGGCATGATGGCGAGCGCCTGCGCCGCGCGCGTCTTCGCCCTTTCGGCTTGAGGCGGATCCAATGATCCCGGCCCCGCGTAATCAAGAATAGGAAAGGCCAAGTGATGATGACCCTCCTCAGGCATGCAGGGCGCCGCCATGGATGACAGGCTCGAACAGGTGATCCTCGTTGATCGGGACGACCGGGAGATTGGTCGCGCGGACAAGTTGCCGGCCCATCACTTCGGCTATCTCCACCGCGCCGTGTCCATCTGCATCGTCGACGATCACCGCAGGATGCTGCTGCAACGCCGGGCGCCCGAGAAATATCACTCCGCAGGCCTGTGGACCAACGCCTGCTGCTCCCATCCGCGCCCAGGCGAGGCGACTGACAGGGCGGCTTTACGGCGTCTACCGGAGGAGCTTGGCTTTTCCTGCCCTCTTTTCTGGAAGGCCCATACCCATTATCGGGCGAATGTCGGCGCTGACCTGATTGAAGATGAATTCGTGCATCTCTTCGTTGGCCGCTTCAATGGCGAAGTACAGCCAGACCCCCGCGAGGTCGATAATGTCTCCTGGCTGACCTATGATTTTCTAAGCTCGGATATCCTAAGCAACCCCGGGAATTATACCTATTGGTTCAGGCACTATATGACCACTTTCGGCAGAGCCTTATTTGAAGTCCCCGAATCCTGATTTTATAGCCTGGCGTCCAGACTGGCTGCTGCGGCAACGTCGTTTTTCATGTTTCGGGGCTCTCACCTCCTATTTATGTCAATTTATTTTTCCATAAAAAACTGTATATTTTAGTTGACATTTGCCCGGTGGAGCATGACTTCTGATGCAGCACAACGCTGCGCATCGGGTCCTCCATGATCGCCAACAGTTTCGCAAAGCCGGACATCACGCTGACGCTGGATTCCAACGGCGTCATCCGTAATGCCGTGTCGTCGGACGCCCTTGCCGATGAGGGGATCGACGCCTGGCGCGGGCGTTGC
>CAMDOY010000411.1 GCA_945903655.1 Rhizobium sp. Q54
GCCGACATGGGCGTCGGATGTGACGAGTTTCACGCCGCGCAAGCCTCGAAGGGGAGCCTTGCGTTGAACAAGCCGGTCGGGGGACCGCTCGCCGGGGGCCGCGCCTGTCAGCGCACCTACCTCCAGTTCCATCAGGCGTTGCGCGGCGAAGCCTATCATGTCTCGCAGAATATCCGCGTCGGGGGCCTTTTCGACGCGGGGGCGCAGGTTCATCATGTGCCCGGTCATCGGAGGGTCCTTGGTTGGGTTTGTGTCCACAACCCAGCTTGACCGAGCGAACCGCCGATGACCACCGCCAGCTGCCCGCTCGCTACGGCGCTATGGGGAGCGCGCTTCGCGGGCGACTGGCTGCCGTCCTGCTACACCACCTGGGGGACACGACCGGGGGCTCGTTGATTTGTGTCGCCCAAGCTTCAGAGCTATTTGGGCTTGGGTCAGACCCTCTTTCAACAAGCCGAAAATCTGGTAACGTTCTTCTCGGCTGAGGTGGTGATGGGTCATCGTGCTTCTTCGACTGCCAGGTCAAGGGAACCGAGAGCTTATCGCAATCTCAGCCGCCTCAACAGGTTACAGGAAGATGCACTTCGAAGCTGAATCTAGGTTACTTTAAAATCAGCTGAGCTTATAAATCGGGGGGGCTGTAGGATGGCTTTACTTAGATTGCTAAAGACTGTTGCAGTTGCGGCTATCTGCGGGACCGGCATCTTTTTGACATTTAACGCTCATGCTGACCCAGTTTCCGATTTCTACAAGGGAAGGAACGTTTCCATCATCGTGGGCGCGCCGCCGGGTGGGGGCTACGATATGCTGGCACGGATTACAGCTAGGCATCTGCCAAAACACATGCCGGGTGAACCTACCATCATCGTTCGAAACCTGCCGGGTGCCGGTGGCATTGTTGCGATGAATTACCTTTTCAATGCTGCAGCAAAAGACGGCTCGGTTATTGGGGCGATGCAAAATAACGCACCTTTTGAACCCTTGTTCGGTACCAAAGACGCCAATTACGACCCGATGAAATTCAATTGGCTTGGCAGCGCGAGCACGGAAACGGCCCTGCTGCTCGTTTGGCACAACATCCCTGTCTCGAACTACAAGGACCTTCGGACACGTGAGGTGAGTATGGGGTCAACCGGGGCGAGTTCCAATACCAGCTTGTGGGCCAGAATTTTCTCAGAAACACTCGGTGCGCGGTTAAAAATTGTCGTTGGGTATCCAGGGCAGGTTGACATTCTTCTCGGTATGGAGCGCGGAGAGGTGGATGGATATCCCGGTAATTTTTATTCAGCAATGGCAGCTTCTCGGCCTACATGGATAACCGAGGGGAAGGTGAAAGTGCTGGTTCAGGTCGGTGTGCACAAGGAACCCAGCCTGCCTGATGTTCCATTACTGTCAGATATAGTTGATGGTGAAGACGACCAGCTTCTGGTCCAACAGGCTGCGGCCCCAATCGCAATTGGTCGGCCGTACGCTCTTCCCCCCGATGTTCCGGAAGACAGGGTCGGCGCAGTGCGGGACGCATTTTGGTCGATGGTCAATGATCCCGCGTTCACGCAAGATACCCAGAAGTTACAACTCAATTCCGATGGACGGCAAACTGGTGTACAGTTACAAGAGACTATTAGACGCGCCTACGAATTGCCTGACGCCGTCACGCGTAGATTAAGAAACTTATTGGGTGGGTAGAAATCCGACCGCCCGAGAAGGGCGTTCGGGCAAAAGTGCTTTGTTTGGCAATACCGGGATGTGGCGTCTGGGTTGGGGCACCGTTTTCTGAGACATCGTTGAGCGCTACTTTCTGATTAATCGGAGGTAGAGCATGAACGACAAGAACATTGAGAAGTCAGGCGTAATGGAGGCACCGCCGGTGCCAGCGCGAACCCACAACGCTGGCGATGGCGCCGTCGGGGCCGGTCCCGTTGGGCGGTTTTCTGCGCAGAGGAAGCTTGCAGCGGTACAGCGTCTCTTGCGGGGCGAGGCGCTGGAGATGGTGTCGCGGGAATTGAAAGTCCCGGCGCACCTTCTGTCCCAATGGCGGGACCGCGTGCTTGAGGCCAGGATGGGCGCCCTGAAGTAATAGGAGCGAGACGCCCGTGACGACGAGATCGCGCGTTTGAATGCCAAGCTCGCCGACATAACCATGGCCAACGAACTTCTCTACGCCAAGATCGATAAGCTGGAGGCGGGCCGCCCTTTAGCCCGCAGGAGGTCGAGGACATGAGCCAGTCAACCTCGCCCTCCAGAAACAGGGTCTACGGGACGGCGCTCGTATGCCGCACCTGGAAGGTTTCACGCGCCACTGTCTATCGTCATGGGACTGCGGCTTGCGCCGATCCAGATGTCGCACGACCAGCCCTCCGGCGCGGGCCTGTCGGCGCTTGCGCCGATAAGGATCTGCTTGTTCATATCAAAACAGAGATCGAAGCCAGTCCCTTTCAGGGCGAAGGCTACCGCAAGATCTGGGCCCGGCTTCGGTACAAAGGCGTCCGTACGGCGGCGCGGCGCCGATGTGTTCAAGGCCCTGGCCCTGGGGGCCACGTTGGTGGGCTGCAGGCGCCTGGTTCTTTATGGGGTGACGCTGGGCGGCATGGAGGGCGCCCAGAGCGTGCTCGAATATATGCGCGACAACCTCACCCTCGTGATGCGTCTGGCGGGCGCTTCGAAGATCGCGGACATCAACCGCGAGTTCCTCACGCCCCTCAAGAAGGCCTAGCCGATGAAGCGGAGGGGTTGAACAGCCAGGGCGCAGTCGCGTCGTTCCAGCGACCGCCCTTGCTTCGCTGCGGAGACTGGCGCATGAGGCTCGCCTCGCCTATTCTTGGGATGACAGACGCGAAGTCGCGCACGGGGACGGAGACCTTCCATGACGCTCATGAACAAGACCGTAGCCATCCTGGGCCTTGGCGCCCTTTGCGTCACAGGGCCGGTCCATGCGCAGGAGACCTTCGACAAGCCCATCACCATCAATGTGGCGGGCACCTCAGGGGGCGGCCTTGATCTTGTGGCGCGTCTGCTGTCCCGTCACCTCGGCCGGCATGTACCCGGCAAGCCCAATGTGATCGTGCAGAACATGCCGGGTGCCGGAGGCATCCGCGCTGCCAATTATCTGGCGGACACCGCGCCGCGCGATGGCAACGCCTGGGCGGTGTTTGCGGGCGGGCCGATCATCGAACCGCTGATTGGCGCGCGCAATCCCGGCTATGACATGAGCAAGTTCAACTGGATTGGCGCGACCACCAAGGACTTCGGCCTCTGCGTCGCCATCGGGACCTCCGGCTTCAAGACCGTGGAGGACGCCCGCGCCCGGGAAATGGTGGTGGCGGGCACGGGCGCCGGGTCGGAGACCGACACCTTCCCCATCGTGCTCAACGATGTCCTGAAGACGAAATTCAAGCTGATCACCGGCTATCTCGGCACCAAGGAAACCATCATGGCCAT
>CAMDOY010000412.1 GCA_945903655.1 Rhizobium sp. Q54
TTCGCATGCTCGAATCCGGCCCCGCCGCTGGCGTCATCGGCGCGCAGGCCCTGTGCGCGGGCATGGGCGAGCAAGAGGCCATCGCCTTCGACATGGGCGGCACCACCGCCAAGGCGGGCGTCATCTACAAGGGGCAGGCGCTGACCAACAGCGTCGCGCTGATTGGCGGCTATGAGCGCGCCCTGCCCGTGCAAATCTCGATGATCGACATTTTCGAAGTGGGCACCGGCGGCGGCAGCATCGCCTGGCTTGATGAAGGCATGGCCCTGCATGTGGGCCCCCGCAGCGCAGGCGCGGAGCCCGGCCCCGCCTGCTACGGGCGCGGCGGCGAGCAACCCACCGTCACCGACGCCAATCTGGTTCTGGGGCGTCTTGCGCCGGACCGTTTTCTCGGCGGCTCCATGAAGCTGGATGTGCAGGCGGCGCGCGCCGCCATCGCCAGCAAGATCGCCGAGCCACTTGGGCTTGATGTGATCCAGGCCGCCAAAGGCATTCTGCGCATCGCCGCCACCGCCATGTCCTGGGCGGTGAAGACCGTCACCACCGAGCGGGGCCTCGACGCGGCCTCCTTCCCGCTTATCGCCTATGGCGGCGCGGGGCCTCTGCACGCCTCCTCCATCGCGCGCGAAATCGGCATGGGCCGCGTGATCGTGCCACGCGCGCCCGGCCATTTCTGCGCCTTCGGCATGCTCTTTTCGGACCTGCGCTATGACTATGTGCGCACATGGCCCGCGCGCCTCGCCAATCTGTCGTTTGAAGGCATGGGCGCCGTCTATGATGAATTGATCGCGCAGGGCCGCGCAGCGCTTGAGCGCGGCGGCGCGGGCGATCTAAAGGTGAATATCGTGCGCTGGGCGGACATGCGTTATGTCGGCCAGGAACACGCCGTCACCATCGAACTGCCACCAACGCTTTTGCGCAAGCAGGATCGTGTGGGCGTCAAGGAGCGCTTCGACGCCGAGCACCAGTTGCGCTATGGCACCTGTGCGCCCAAGGAGGCTGCAGAAATCGTCAGCCTGCGCGTCACGGTCAGTGGCGTGATGAAGAAGCCGCCGCTGGAGGAGATCACGCGGGGAACACGCAATCCCCCCGTCGCCGCCAGCACTGGCATGCGGCCTGTGCATTACGATGGACGCAAGGCTTCAATTCGGACGCCCGTTTATGCACGCGATATGCTGCGAGCAGGCAACAAGATCGCGGGCCCTGCTCTGATCGAGGAGCATGCCTCCACCACCGTCGTCTTCCCCGGCGATAGCCTGACCGTCGATAAATTCGGCAATCTCGTGATTGAAATTGGCAATTCTCTTAATAAAACCGGAAGGAACCGCTGATGTCCTCGCGCAAGTCTGCGGCGGCCAGCAAGTCCGCCAAGAAAACCGCTGTGAAGGCCCCTGCCAAAAAGGTTGCGAAGAAGGCTGCTACGTCCCGGCGTTTCGCCGCTTCAGATCCCGTTCTGACAGAAATCATCCGCAACGGCGTGCTCGCCGTGACGGAGGAGATGAAGTCGAATCTGATGCGCACCGCCTATAACATGATCATTTATGAAGCGCTGGACTTCACCGTCGGGCTCTTCACGGCGGAGGGCGACACGATCTCCATCGGCCTTGGCCTGCCCATGTTCATTCGCGGCATGTCGGAGACCGTGCGCGCCAAGATCCGCCATGTCGGCCGCGACAATATCAAGCCCGGCGACATCTTCGTCACCAACGACGCCTATCTCACCGGCAGTCACCTGAACCATTTCACCTTCAGCCAGCCGATCTTCTTCGAGGGCGAATTATGTGCCTTCGCCTGCTGCATGGCCCATTGGCCGGATGTGGGCGGTACGCTCGGCGGCGTCACCACCGACATCTATTCCGAGGGCATCCAGATCCCCATCGTAAAGTACCAGAAGGCGGGCGTGGTCAACGAGGACCTCGTCGAGATCATCCGCATGAACGTCAGGGATCCCGACCGGGCCATGGGCGATCTGCGTGCGCAGATCACCGCCGTCACCACGGGCGAGCGGCGCTTCAGCGAATTGCTGGCGCGCTATGGCCGGTTGGAGACGCTTTCGGCCATTCGCCACATCATGGAACAGTCCGAACGCGCCGCCCGCGCCCGCACCCGCGACATTCCCGATGGGGTCTATGAAGCCACGTCCTACATGGATGATGACGGCGTCGACATCGGCAAGCGCATCCCCATCAAGGTCAGGGTCACCGTGTCCGGCGAGGAGATGACCATTGATCTGTCCGAAGTCGCCAAGCAGGTGCGTGGGTTCTACAATTCGGGCGAAACCACCGGCCACGCCTGCGCGCAGGTGGCCTATAAATGCGTCACCTCGCCCACGGACTATCCCATCAACGAGGGTAGTTTCCGTTCGCTCAAGGTCGTGCTGGCGCCCGGCACCATCGTCAGCGCGGTCAAGCCCGCCGCCATGCGCTGGTGGATGACCTTCCCCATGACCATCGTGGACACGATCTTCAAGGCGCTGGAGCCAGCAATTCCTGACCGCGTCATTGCGGGCCATCATGCTGATTTGCTCAGCGTGCGCCTGCATGGTTTTGCGCCACGGACCGGCGCCTTCTTCATGGCGGGCTTTGGTCCGCTGGGCGGCGGTTGGGGCGCGAAGATGACCGAAGACGGCATGAGCGCCACGGTCTGCCTCAACGATGGCGACACCCATAACAGCCCGGTGGAATCCCTCGAAACGAAATATCCGCTGTTCATCGAGCGTCTGGCGCTGCGCGATGGCTCCGGCGGCGCGGGCAAGTTCCGCGGTGGCCTTGGCATCGAGCGCAAGGTGGTGGCGCGCGTGCCCATGACATTCAATGCACAGGTGGACCGGGTGCATTGCGCGCCCTGGGGGCTGAATGGCGGCCATGACGGCTTCGGCAATCAGGTGACCGTGGATCTGGAAAGCGGCGAGGTGCGCGATCCACCCAACGCCAAGGTCTTCATGCAGCGTCTGGCCACAAAGGAGGGCTTCTACGCCCGCTCCGGCGGCGGCGGCGGCTTTGGTTCACCCCTGGAGCGCGATCCCGCCAGGGTAGCCTTCGATGTTCACGAAGGCTATGTGACGGCCAAAAGCGCCCATGATGATTATGGCGTGGTGCTGAAAGCAGATGGAACCGTGGACAAAGCCGCCACCAAGGCGCTGCGCGCCACCATGGCCCCGCGCGGCGCCAAGACGAAAAAGGTGCGAAAGGTTCAGACGCCATGAGCTTCAAAGCAACTCTTGCCGCAGCAGTGCTGGTGGCGACCGCAGGCGTCGCCTGCGCGGATCCCATCGAGGAATTCTACCGGGGTCGGCAGATCCAATTGATCATTGGGGTTGGCGAAGGCGGGGGCTATGATCTGAGCGCGCGCCTCGCCGCCATGCATCTGTCCAAGTTCATACCGGGCAATCCCACCATCGTGCCGCGCAACATGCCCGCCGCAGGCAGCATCGCGG
>CAMDOY010000413.1 GCA_945903655.1 Rhizobium sp. Q54
CGGGCACATATTTCACATGGATGCCCTTGCCATCGCGCATGGCCGCCACCTCGGAGTCCGACAGGGGACGCGTGGGGTGATAGTCATAGCTCCAGGCCCAGCAATTGTGATCGTCGATCGGAACCCAGAAGTGGCCGTGGATCGGATGATCGCCGCGCGGGGGAACGCCGGTGTAGGTGGGCATGACCCAGGGGGTGATGCGCCAGTAGAACTGGTCGTCCTCGGCGTTGCGGCGGGCGCCGATCAGAAGGCCGCCGTCGTTCTCGACGACTTCGAACACGGGCGCGAGATCAGACATGTTGTACTTGTTGCCAGCCGAGCCCTTGAAGAGCGGATCGTTCGACAGATCGCCGCGATGCAGCCAGGACACATGGGACGAATCGATACCGCCCTCCATGGCCTGCAGCCAGTTGTTCTCCTGAATGCGCTTGGTGGTGAAGCTCTGGTTCAGGGGCACGGTGCAGAATTCGAACTCGGGCTCGGGGGGCTGCTGGGCGGGGTCGCCCATATAGGTCCAGAGCACGCCGCCCTTCTCGATGAGCGGATAGGACTTCAGCTTGATCTTCTTGGCGTAGCCGGACTCGGCGGGCTCGGAGGGCACTTCGACGCACTGGCCGGTCACATCGAACTTCCAGCCGTGGTAGGGGCAACGCAGCCCGCAATCCTCGTTGCGGCCGAACCAGAGCGAGACGCCGCGATGGGCGCAGAACTCGTCGATGAGACCCAGGCGCCCCTCGCTGTCGCGGAAGGCGAGCAGACGCTCGGACAGGAGCTTCACGCGCACGGGCGGGCAATCGTTCTCCGGCAGCTCTTCAGAGAGCAGCGCGGGCATCCAGTAGCAGCGGAAGAGATTGCCCATGGGCGTGCCGGGGCCCGTCTGGGTGACGTAGTCGTTCTGTTCTTTCTTGAGCATGGACCCTACTCCTCTGGCGGCCTCCCGCCCTGTTGAAAGAGGCGAGAGGCGTTGACCGCATCTGCGTCCCTTGTTATGGACGGGTAGTTCTTGTATGCGGAACAGTGTTCCGCAAACCGTGATACGATTTACCACCCCCCGGGGTGCAACGTCAACGAGGAGCCCCATGTCGGCGCAAAAGATTGAATTGTGCAAAACTTCCGATGTGATGGAAGGCGGCGCCATCAAGGTCGAGACCCATGGTCTGGAACTGGCGGTCTTCAATCTCAACGGCGCCTTCTATGTGACCGACGACCTGTGCACCCATGGGCCGGGCTCGCTCTCCGAGGGTCCGATCTCCGGCGATGTCGTGGAATGCGATTTCCACAACGGATCGTTCAACATCAAGACCGGCGAAGTGGTCGATCCCCCCTGCATGATCCCCATCAAGACCTACAAGGTCGTCACCGAAGGCGAGACCGTCTGTATCGAGGTCTGAGCCGTCTGCTGGAGTTTCCATGGCTCCGCGTCAACGCGTCCCCATTCTGTTGCTGACCGGCTTTCTGGGTAGCGGAAAGACGAGCCTTCTCGCGCGCTGGCTGCGGGAAGAGGCCTTCGCGGGCGCCATGGTCATCGTCAACGAACTGGGCGAGGTGGGGCTTGATGACCGGCTGATCGAGACTTCCGCCGACGCCCCCCTTCTGCTCGACAATGGCTGCGCCTGTTGCGCGGCGGGGGAGGATCTGTCGGCCACGCTGGAGCGCCTGTTCTTTGACCGGCTGCACCGGCGCATTCCCGCCTTCTCCTGGGTGCTGATCGAGACCACGGGCGTCGCCGATCCCGCGCCCATCCTGCAAAGGCTGGAACAGGGAATCGTGGGCGAGCGCTATGAGGTGCGGGGCCTCGTCTCCACCTTCGAGGCGCGGCGGGGCCCGTGGAACGTCACCATGTATCCGGAGTGCCGCAGCCAGATCGACCATGCGGATGTGATCGTGCTGACCAAGACCGACATCGCGTCGCCCGAGGACATGACGGAGGCCAGGGAGTGCCTCGAATGCCTGCGGCCGGGCGCCCCGGCGCTTGTCTCCGCCCATGCGGACCTGCCAGCCTCGGCCCTGCTGGCCGCGCTGGAAGGCCGCAAGGCCGCCGCCTGCGACCACGACCATAGCCACGCCTACCACACGCCGGATATGACCAGCGTCTTCGCGCCTCTGGAAGGGCTCGACGAGGCCGCCTTGCGCGAGAGCCTCAGCGCCGCTCTGGCCGAGGGACGCGGCGCCCTGCTGCGCCTGAAGGGGCTGGTGCAACTCTCCACCGGCGACTGGATGGTGGTGCAGGCGACCCCAGACACACTCGACATCGCCCCCGCCCTGCCCGACCTGCGCGCCCCCGAGCGCTCGGGCGTGACCATTATCGCCCACCGCCGCCCCGCCGCTGAAATCGCCAGCGCCCTTACGCAAGGGAGGGGCTGATGACAGCGACCAGCGAACGAGCCACCTCCCGCCTCTCCTCTGTCACCACCGCCGTGCGGCTGTTGAAAATGTTCTCCGAGGGCGAGGCGGAGATCGGCGTCACCAGCCTCTCGCGGCGCCTGGGCGTCGCCAAGAGCACGGTCTACCGGCTGGCCTCCACGCTCGTCGCCGAAGGCATGCTGGAGCAGAATCCCGAGACGGAGAAATATAGGCTCGGCATCGCGCTCTTTGCTTTGGGTGCGCTGGTGCGCCAGCGCATGGACCTCTCCAACGAGGGCCGCCCCTATATCTTCGACCTGCGCGAGGCGACCAACGAGACTGTCCATCTGGCCGTGCTCGACCAGGCCGAGATCATGTATGTCTATGATCTCGAGAGCACCCAGGCGATCCGTATGCGCGCCAATCTGGGCGCCCGTCGTCCTGCGCTCTGCACCGCCGAGGGCCGGGCGATCCTCGCCTTTCATCCGTCCGAGGTGGTGGAGCCCTTGCTACGAGAGGGTTTCCGCCCGCGCACGCCCAAGACCGAGACCGAGCCCGACGTGCTGCGGGCGCGGCTGGCGGAGGTGCGCGAACTCGGCTACGCCCGCGAGGATGAGCAGAGCGAGCTGGGCATGCGCTCCATCGCCGCCCCCATCCGCGACTCCAGCGGCCTTGTGGTGGGCGCCGTGGGCATGGCGGGTCCGCTGCAACGCCTGTCCAACGAGACCCTGGCGCGCTATGCGCCGCTGGTGGTCGAGACGGCCAATGTCATTTCCATCCGGCTCGGGTATAAAGCCCGGGCTGCCTACTGAGCCGGGCGAGATCCGCCCTTGAACACGACACAATGGGGAAGGAAACCATGACGAAACTCAATCTCTCGCTCGCCTGCTGGAACTATGACCGCACGCGCGCCATTCAGGATGGCTCCGTTCAGCCCGATGGAATCAACATCAATTACCATGACCTGCCGGTGGAGGAGACCTTCTTCCGCATGCTGCGCCATCAGGAGTTCGACATCGCGGAAATGTCGCTCTCGTCCTACACGGTCTCGTTGTTCCGCGAGCCGCGCCGCTTCGTGGCGATCCCG
>CAMDOY010000414.1 GCA_945903655.1 Rhizobium sp. Q54
AAACCGCTGGCCCGCGCGACCTGGCGAATGTGAAAGCAGACATCCTCGATGGTGATCAGCCCCAGATCCGGCAGGCCCATGCCTGCGGACATGGCGGCGCCGGAGAGATAGAGCGCCTCGAACCCCGCATCCCGCGCCTGGCAGGCGGCGAGACCATTATGCGCGCCGGGCATGGCGAGGATCCCGCCCTGCGCCAGCAGGCTGCGGAAACGGTCGCCAGCCCTGGCCTGCGGCGCATCTGCTCCAATGAGATAGGTCATGGGGACTCCGACGATGATCTGGCGAGACGACCCGGCCGCTCTGCTGACCGGGTCGCCCTGAGCCTTGTCAGACCTTCAGTTTCAGCAGCTTGTCCGCATTGCCATGGGCGATCTTCACCCGGTCGGCTGGCGAGAGCGGCAAGCTGTCGAGGAAGGCGCGCGCGACAGCGTTGGAGCTGAAGGGATAGTCCACCGAGAACATGATGCGGTCGGCGCCGAAGATCTGCATCAGCATCAGGAAGGACGGCAGATTGTAGAATCCGCTGGTCGTCACATGCACCTGATCAAGGATGGTCTGCGCGGGATGGCGCTGCAGGAACTTCGGAATGGCGCCCGAGAAGGTTTCCTCGAACCGGTCCAGCATGGCGGGCAGGCCTTCGCCCTGATGGCCGATGATGATCTGGAGCTTGGGGTGCTTGTCGAGGGCGCCGGACAGGGCGAGGCGGGTGATATGCACCGCCGTCTCCGCATGCCAGCCATAGCCCGCGCGGGCGAAGGCGACCGAGAGCGGGCCCTTCAGGCCATCATAATAGGCCTCGCGCACCGCCTTGGGGGGGATGCCGGGATGCACATAGATCGGCACGTCCAGCGCCTCGGCGCGGGCGAGCACCGGCTCGAACATGGGATCATCCAGAAACTTGCCGTCCGTCGAGCCATTGACCATGCAACCATGAAACCCGAGCTTGGTGACGCAGCGCTCGAGTTCATCGGCGGCGGCGTCCGGCGCGGTGAGCGGCAAATGGGCGAAACCCGCGTAGCGGTCGGGATGGAGCGCGATCTGGGCGGCGAGCGCATCGTTCATCTCGCGCGCGAAGGCCGGGCCCTCGCTGGGGGGCAGGAGATCCGCGCCGGGGCCGGAGGGGCCCATGACCTGCAGGCTGATGCCGGAGTCATCGAGAGACTTCAGACGCGCCTCGCCGAAATCCTTCAACTTGGCGTCGACTTCGGGACGCGCGGAGGGGGCGTCTGGCGGGGGATAGCCGCGCTTGATGACGAGGGCCGGATCAATCCGGCCCTGAAGCTCCGGCATGGAGAAATGTTCTTCAAGGGCGACAATGCGCATGTTCCACCTTCATTTTCTCATTGCATCAACTGCCTGACCAGCCCCAAAGGGCGTCGCGCGCCAACATTACTGCATGATCGCCAGCGGCGCCATGGCGGGGGCGGCGGGTTGACGGGGCCGCCGCAAGAGTATGCAATCACTTCCCTAAAATGGGAGGACTTCAAATGACCTTTTGGCGCCTTGCGCTCATTCTGCTCGCCCTTTGCGGCGCGCAGCCCGCCGCCGCGCAGGGCGCCTATGCGGGCAAGGTGGTCACGATCCTCATTCCCTCCAATCCCGGCGGCGGCATCGACGCCTATTCGCGGCTGCTGGCCCGCCACATCGGCAAACATATCCCCGGCCAGCCCAATGTGACCGTGCAGAATGTCCCCGGCGCCGGCGGCTTGCGCGCGCTCAACATGCTCGTGGGCAAGTCCGCGCATGATGGAACGGTGATTCTCAATGTGAACTCCGGCAATCTCATCCATGAACTGATGGGCGAGCCGGGGATGGATGTCTCCCTCAGGAAGCTCAACTGGCTCGGCGACATCAGCCAGAGCAATCCGGTGGATCTGACCTGGCCTCACTCCAGCATCAAGACCATCGAAGACGCCAAAAAGACCATCACCCGCGTGGGGGCGACGGGCGTGGGCTCCAGCCCCGCGCAGATCGCCTGGGCCTTCAATGCGCTGGTGGGCACCAAATATCATGTGATTCTGGGCTACACGGGCGCGGGCGAATATGACCTCGCCATCCAGCGCGGCGAGCTCGATGGCCGCAACGTGACCTCCTACACCAGCTATATGGCGGGCGTGCTGGAGGAGGTGCGGCCCAAGCTCAACCTGCTGGCGCAGCTGGGGATCCGCAAGGACCCCAACGTGCCGGCACAAGTGCCCCTGCTGATGGACCTGGTGAAGGGCGACCCGAAGAAGGAGGCCACCGCGCGCCTGCTCTCCCTCGCCTTCGCCTCCATCAACCGGCCCTTCGCCGTCTCCCCCACCGTGCCCGCCGAACGGGTCGCCCTGCTGCGTCAGGCCTTCGCCGACACCATGAAGGATCCCCAGTTCGTCGCCGAGGCCGGGCGGATGCATGCGGACCTCTCGCCCACCACGGGCGAGCAGCTGGAGGCGCTTGTGCTGGAGACCCTGTCCTTCCCGCCGGATATCGTGGAGATCCTGAAAGAGGCCCTGCGCGAGCCCAAGCCCTGAGCCTGTCACGGCGATGTCATGTCATCCCGTTTGAACCGGCCCCCGTCACCCTGTAGATTGCCATGGAAGACTGCGGCGCAGGGCGCCGTCGATCAGAAGGAATGGATCATGTCCCGGCTCTCGGTTTTGGTTGTCGCTGCGGCGGTGGTGGGGTTGTTGGGGGCTGGCGCGGCGCAAGCCCAGACCGGCAAGGTGACGGTGGTGACCTCCTTCGCCAAGGATGTGACGGACCCCTTCAAGAAGGCCTTCGAGAAGGCCTATCCCGGCGCCACCCTCGATGTGCAGAACCGCAACACCAATGCGGGCGTCAAATATCTCGAGGAGACCCGCTCCAACAATCAGGTGGACATCTTCTGGGCCTCCGCCCCCGACGCCTTCGAGGCGCTGAAGGCCAAGGGACTCCTGCAGAAATATCAAACCAAGGCGGTCGGCATCCCCGAGAAGATCGGCTCCTTCCCCATCAATGACCCCCAGGGCTTCTATTTCGGCTTCGCCGCCTCCGGCTACGGGATCATGTGGAATGATCGCTACGCCCGCGCCAACAAATTGCCGGAGCCCAAGGACTGGAGCGATCTCGCCCGCGCCGTCTATTTCGATCACACCCTGATGGCCGCGCCCTCGCGCTCGGGGACCACCCATCTGACCATCGAAACGATCCTGCAGGGGGAGGGCTGGGACAAGGGCTGGCGCACGCTCAAGGAAATCTCCGGCAATTTCCGCCAGGTTACGGATCGCTCCTTCGGCGTGCCCGAGGCGGTGAACTCCGGCCAGGTCGGCTTTGGCGTCGTCATCGATTTCTTCGCCTTCTCCGCCCAGGCCTCCGGATTTCCGGTGAAATTCGTCTATCCCACCGTCACGACCATCGTGCCTGCGAATGTGGGCCTCATCGCCAACGCCCC
>CAMDOY010000415.1 GCA_945903655.1 Rhizobium sp. Q54
AGATCCATGTGGCGCTGTTCGATCAGGGCCGTAGGGTGGCGGGGCGGCGCGCCGAACAGCGCGTCGAACCGGCCGTTCGTCATAGTCAGGCCGGTGCAGTAGTTGAAGTAGTCGAGATTTAGCCTGAACGAACCGTCGTCCTTGAGGTCGATCAGATGGTCGAGAATCTGTTGGGCGAAGCGCGGCTCGCCATAGGGCGCCAGACCCATCAGCTTGTATTCGCCGGAGTTGACCTTGAAGCCGGTGTAATAGGTAAAGGCCGAATAGAGCAGGCCTAGGCTATGCGGAAAATGGATTTCCTTTTGGATCGCGAGGGTGTTGCCTTTGCCGACTGCGGCGGATGTGGTGGCCCACTCGCCGACACCGTCCATTGTCAAAACGACAGCCTCGTCGAACGGCGACGGGAAGAAGGCGGACGCGGCGTGGCTCAGATGATGCTCGGAGAACAGGAGCTTGTGCCCCTAATCGAACTCGGGATCGTTGACCTTGAGCTCGTCTGCCAGCATGGATTTTTGGAACAGCTTCTCGCGCAGCCAGATCGGCAAGGCCATGCGGAACGAGGTGAAGCCGCGCGGGCTGAACGCCAGATAGGTCTCGAGAAGGCGCTCAAACTTGAGAAAAGGCTTGTCGTAGAATGCGACGTAATCGATGTCCTTGAGGCTTACGCCAGCCGTCGCCAGGCAATAGTCGATGGCTTGGCGGGGATAGCGCAGGTCGCCTTTCTTGCGGGTGAATCTCTCTTCCTGCGCTGCGGCGACGACAACACCGTCTTCAATTAGCGCAGCCGCGCTCTCATGGTAGAAGGCCGAGATTCCGAGAACGCGCATAGGCAGACTTCCTCAGAACAGCGTGTAAATGAACGGCGCGACGGCGGTGCCTTTGGTCAGAGCGATGAGCATGCCGAACAATGCCATCATGATGAAAATCGGGAACAACCAGTATTTCTTGCGGGCCCTCAGGAAAGCCCAGAACTCTCGTAGGAAAACGATCATCTCAGTCCCCGGTTAGAATTGGTTCTTAAGCGAATCGCCTGACGGGCCGGGCGGCTCTCGCGCAATCCAGTAGCTTGCCATCTTGGCGTCCCGTTTCAGTCGCAAGGGGTCTTTGCCGCAGGCGCGCATCAGCAGCCCGATCGGCGCAATGCAAAGATAGAATAGCAGGCCGAGCACCACGGGGCTGATGACCGCGAACATCAGTAGGCCGAGCTTCGTCCATGCCTTGTTGAGCGGAGCGAGTATCGACGGTACCGTGAAGGCGAGGACGAAGAAAACCATGGCGGCGCCACCGAACCATGGCCACCATGTGCCCCCGACAACGAGGCCGTAGACGGTGACAAGTGTGAAAAATCCCCCGAAGACGAGAGCGAAACCGCGATCCGAGGAGGCTTTGAAATTTTCTTCGCGATCGAGCGACTCGTGCGAGCCGAGGTGCTTGTTAGCCATGGGTGGCCTATCGATTAAAATACATTGTGGTTTTGCTGAGTTTCGTCATAATTTTCAAGGCATTTATGCTTGGGGGCCGGTCATGCTGGCCGATTATATTTAATCCATGCTCTCGCTCGTCAAGAAGATGGCTTTTGGCCTGCGCAAGCGGGGCCCCACATACTTGGCGAGAGCTTTACGTAACGAGATGGCGGGTCCGCGCTTTCGCGTCACGCAAGGCCTGCGGAAGGTCATCGTATGGTCATGCGATAGGCTTTTCCATCGGCAAGGCGCCATGCAGTCATTTCATAATTTGCGGTTTTTCTACGATTTGGACGTGGCGCCGATCACGTTCGACTTCGTCAGTTATCTGGCGGGCGCAGAGTTGGAACGCCGCCGCCTGGGCTTCGACGCCCTCGAGGTCATCTTCGTTCCCGGGCGCAGCCAAGGTGTGCGCGGCGAATTCGCCGAATATGACAGCGTGGTGAATACCGACTCTCGTAATTGGCGCGTCCGCAATCTTTTGCTGCCTATTCTCTCGCTGCTGCCGAGCGCCAAGAGCTACCGCATCTGCGCGTCTCGCGACGAGGCGGACGCCTTGGCGGGTGGCAGCGCCGTCTTTCCCGCCGATTATCGCGTTTTCCTGCCGCGTTATCCGGCCAAGCGCCTAGTCCATGACTTGGCCGCCACCGGCGCCTCGGTGCTTCCCATGATGCGTGCGCCGGCACATGCCAAGCGGATTGCCGAGGCGTTCATCGCGCGGGTAGCGTGCGGGCGCAAGGCCATCGTCGTGACAATGCGGGAATATGCCTATACGCCGGCGCGCAACAGCAAGATTGACGCGTGGCGTGCGTTCGCCGATGGTTTGGACGCGGAAGCCTATGTGGTGATCTTCGTGCCTGACACGGAAGCGGTCATGCGCGCGAATTACGCGCGGGTCGGCGATCATCCGATGTGCGAGGCGGCAGCCTGGAACATCGAGGTCCGCATGGCGCTTTACGAGGCCGCTTGGCTCAACATGGGGGTCATGCAGGGGCCCATGGAGCTTTGCTGGTACAGCGAGTCAACGCGCTATCTCATATTCCTCAATGTCGGCAATTCCGATGTCAGCAGCGAGGCGATCATCGCCGAAAGCGGCCAACCGCTATATCGCGATTTGGCATTTGCGAGGCCATTCCAGACTATCGTCTGGGCCGATGATGATCTCGCCACACTTTCGCAAAATTTCGCCGCCGCCGCCGCTCGGTTGCAGGCCGCTGCGTCGCCGTAAACCTTTGCGCGGCAGCCGGAAATACGGCTCAAGCCATGCGATTGTATTTGCGTAGGATCTATGTCAAGAACCCCCATGTCCACGCCCTCCGAGCCTGAATCACGTTTGCGCCCGCTGACCACATCCGCCGTCGAAGACTTGTCGAACGGCCTGATGAACTGGCCGTTGTGGGGCCGCATGGGCTGGCTCGAGGTCAAGCGCCGTTACCGCCGGACGGTCATCGGGCCGTTTTGGAGCGCCGTCAGCTTGGCGATCATGGTCGCCGCCCTCGGCGCGATCGGTTCGGGCCTGTGGAAGCAAGACCCCTTCGAATATGTGCCGTTCCTCGCTTCGGGACTGGTCGTCTGGCTGCTGATCTCGTCGATCACGATCGAGTCCTGCGGGATATTCGTTCATAGCAGCACGCTCTTTCGCCAGATGCGTTTCGACTATTCGATCCTCGCCTACTCGTTGGTGTGGCGTAATTTCGTCGCCTTTCTGCACAACCTGACGGTGTATGTCATCGTCCTCGTCCTGATGGCGCCACAGCATATCAATTTCAACATCCTGCTGGTTGTGCCGGGCATGTTGGCCTTGCTCATCAACGGGGTTTGGATTTCGCTGCTTCTCGGTCTCATCTGCCTGCGCTTCCGCGACATTCTACAACTCATCAACAGCGTCATGCAGATCGCGATGTTCGTCACCCCGATCTTTT
>CAMDOY010000416.1 GCA_945903655.1 Rhizobium sp. Q54
CATCCACCGCCAGCGCGGTGAAGCCGAAGCCGCCGACCAGATAGGCGGACCCATCGAGGCCGCCAAAGCGACGATAGATGGCGTCGGTGGAGGGCAGATTGTAAACCAGCATCATGGTGCGGTCGCCATCCGCGCCAGCGTCGAAGCCAAGCGAGGGGCCCTGCCAGTAAATCGGCCGGTCGCCTGCATTGCGGGTGTACATGGTCCCTTCGCCAAAACGCAGGCCCGCAAAGAAGGCGCCGGAGGCTTCCTGACCCAAGATATAAGCGTTGGGCTGGCCCCAGCGGCGGCCCGCTGCCTCCACGACCTGGGCCAGGCCGCGCGAAATCGTGCCAAAGAATTGGTGGCCGCTGTTGACCAGGTCCCGCGTCTCAAATTTCTTCGGACGACCGGACTGCGCCGCCGCTGGCGCGGACAGCCCGCCGAGAGAGGCCGCGCCAAGACCGGAAACAAGCTGCCTGCGCGAGAGTTGTGTCATCGACGTTTCCTATCCGAAGCGCCCGCATGGCGCGATCAAGTGCTGAGCCTGAAACATGACGGAACCAAGACCATTACGGACTCGCAGGTGGTCAGGCGGACCTCCGAGAGTCTGAACTTGCCCACACATTGGCGGGTTTTGGTTAACGCAAGCTTTCCAGCTGCCCTCAATCCGCCGCGAATTCCGAGAGATCCCGCATGTCTGCAGGATCTCCCCAGGCGATGAAGCCGCGATTGCGAAAGCCCGCCTCGACCTTTCCATAGGTGAGCGGCGCGCCATCGGCGGTCACAGTGAGTCCTCCCGCGGCGCGCAAGATCGCGTCCCCGGCCGCCGTATCCCATTCCATCGTCGGCCCAAAGCGCAGGCACACATCGGCCTCGCCGCTGGCGATCAGGCAGAATTTGATCGACGAGCCCATGGGCCGCGCGACCGCAGGCGCCAATCGCGCGAGTGCGGCCTTGGCCTGGGGGGTCTGGTGGGAGCGGCTTTCAAGAACCACGAGAGGGGTCGCAGGGCGCCGCGTTTGCAAAGGCTGACAGTCTGCAGGCTGCGGCAAGGGCTGGCCAGGGGCGAGATGGGCGCCGAAGGCCTTGACGCCCCCCCACCACAGACGACCAAAGGCAGGCGCATAGACAGCCCCCGCCACCGGCGCCCCATGGCGCACCAGGCCAATATTGATGGTGAATTCGCCATTGTGGGCGAGAAACTCCCGTGTCCCATCCAGCGGATCGACAAAAATCGCCTCGCTCATGGCTGTGCGCGGAACCCCGTTGCGGGCGCAGGCCTCCTCGGCCACGAGCGGCACGCCCGGGAAGGTGCGGGTCAGGGCCTCCATGATGATGTCTTCGGCCTCTTCGTCCGCAGCAGTAACCGGGCTCTGGTCCGGCTTCAGGCGCGCTTTTGCGCCTTCGGCGTAATGGCGCAGGACCGGCGCGCTGGCGGCCAGCGCCATCTGCGCAAACACCCGCGCCATCTCATTCAAGTCATCGCCGAGGGTCATGGCGCCCTGTCCTTCAAACAGCTTCAGGGTGGTGTGCATGTCGATGGATTCAGTCAGCATGGGCCGCCAACCTTTGGCAATGCCGGGCGACCCGGGGGCGCCAAAATTATGCACAAAAAAAACCACAAAAGGACTTGCGTGGCGGAAAAGGGCTTTCCAAGCCCGAATCAAGCAGTTAATTATTTCTTAACGGGTTGTGATTTGAATCGGCTTTCAAAGGCCACCTCCCACCCGCGTATGTTTCAGTGGCGTTCGTGTGTCTTCAACTCCGGCCTTTCGCTGGACGAGATCGTTTTGTCACTAAACCAGGGCGCCGCTCGCCCGTCATACGGATGATGAACATGTCGATTTTCGCACTTGACGCCATGGACCTTGCGGCCCTGCTGTGTTCGCGCGTCTGCCACGACGTCATCAGCCCGGTCGGGGCGATTGTGAACGGGCTTGAGGTCCTTGAGGACGAAAAAGATCCGGAAATGCGCAATTTCGCCTTCGAGCTCATCAGGAAGAGCGCGAATACGGCCTCCGCGCGGCTGCAATATTGCCGTCTGGCTTTCGGCGCTGCAGGCTCGGCTGGCGCTTCCATCGACACGGGCGACGCCGAGAGCGTGGCGCGCAATCTCTTCGTGGATGATCGCACCAAGCTCGAGTGGAATGCGCCGCGCGTGCTGATGCCGAAGAACAAGGTGAAGCTGGTTCTCAATCTGTGCATGATCGCGTCGGCGACAATCCCGCGCGGCGGCGTCATCACCGTCACCATGTCGGATTCAGACGGCTATACCGATATCTCCGTCACCACCAAGGGCTCGCATCTGCGCCTCGCCGACTCCGTTCCCACCCTGCTCGCTGGCGAGCCGAAGACCGGCCATGTGGACGCCCATGGCATTCAGGCCTTCTATGCCGGGCTCATCGCTCGCGAATGCGCCATGGATGTGAACGTGGACGTCACGCAGGAACTCATCACGATTTCCGCGCGATCCAACGCCGCCTTCGCCGCGCAGGCGGCCGAATAGAAAACAAGCGTCACGCTTGCAAGCCGCCGCACCCACGGCGGATTTTTGCGTTTTGACAGTTTTTGCGCCAAGCGAAGGGCAGATCGCGGGGAACGCGATTCAAAACAAGGCTTTCCCACCAGGCGCATAAAAAAACCCCGCACAAGGCGGGGTTTTTTGTTGGTGGCGAAAAGCCGCTCAAGCGAGAATCCGCTCCTCGGCTTCGCTTGGCTCGCGCAACACATAACCGCGGCCCCAGACTGTCTCGATGTAATTGCGGCCCTGGCTGGCGTTCGCCAGTTTCTTGCGCAGCTTGCAGATGAAGACGTCGATGATCTTCAACTCAGGCTCGTCCATGCCGCCATAGAGATGGTTGAGGAACATCTCCTTCGTCAAGGTGGTGCCCTTGCGCAGCGAGAGCAGCTCGAGCATCTGATATTCCTTGCCCGTCAGATGCACGCGCATGCCACTGACTTCGACCGTCTTCTGATCAAGGTTGACCACGAGATCACCGGTCGCGATCACGGATTGGGCATGACCCTTGGAGCGACGAACGATCGCATGGATGCGGGCGACGAGCTCATCCTTGTGGAACGGCTTGGTCAGATAGTCATCGGCGCCAAAGCCCAGACCCTTGACCTTGTCCTCGATGCCGGCGAGGCCAGACAGAATCAGAATGGGCGTCTTGACCTTCGCGACGCGGAGCGTGCGCAGAACCTCGTAGCCGGACATATCGGGCAAATTGAGATCCAAAAGGATGATGTCGTAATCATAGAGCTTGCCGAGGTCGACGCCCTCTTCGCCAAGATCCGTCGTATAGACGTTGAAATTCTCCGACTTGAGCATCAATTCGATGCTCTGGGCCGTAGCGCTGTCGTCCTCGATCAATAATACGCGCATTTCAGTCCCCACCATT
>CAMDOY010000417.1 GCA_945903655.1 Rhizobium sp. Q54
CAATGGAGAGATCAAGCGGCGAACGAATGTCGTGGGGATCTTTCCCAATGAAGCCGCCATCTTCCGCCTCGTGGGCGCGGTCCTTCTGGAACAGAACGACGAATGAGCGCCTGCACAGCGGACGAGGAAGAGGCCGCATGGGTGGCGGAGATGTTCCGCACCCGTTTTTTTCGAACTTTAGATCAGACACTCCATGAACAGATCGTTGGTTTGCCGATGGCGAGCGGGAATACGGTCAGATATAAAGGCCTCGTCCTGCAAGTCCCGGCGAGCCGAGACCGCTATCACTTCGCCAAGGCGACGATCCGGGTGCTGGAATATCATGATGGACGCATCGCGCTCTTCCACGGACCCAGAAAGATCGCCCGCTTCCTCGCCGATGGAAGCCTGGACGAAGGGGAGGCCAACAGGGAGCAGTCGGTCGCGTAAGTCCGCTTCGCGAACGAGGCTGTGGACGGCGTGGACAGCTTTGGGCAAGAGGGCCCAAACCTGCCCATCCCGCCCACAGCGGGGCAAATGCAGAAGCAGGCAGCCCGAAAGCGGGCATTTGAAGAGCTACCTAAACCGGGCATTTATAGGAGCTATCGACATTCCCGACTGCGGGCGCCGCCTACTGGGCCAGCGACGTGGCGCGCTTGATGAGATCGGCCGGATAGCCGTGGACCTTGTCGATCATGCCAGCGAGATCGGCGCCGCTGACATGGTTGATGTCCATGCGCTGCCTCGCCGCCTCCGCCAAAAACTCGGGATCGGCCAGAACAGCATCGAAGGCCCGCCGCAACTCCGCCACGCGGGCCGCAGGCACGCCCGGAGGCGCGACGATGGGCCGACCCAGATATTGCGGGGCGAAGATCAGTTCCAGCAGCTTGCGCGTTTCAGGATCGCTCACGAGATCGAAGATCAAGGGGACGTCGGGATATTCCATATCCTTGGTCATGCCGAGCTGCAGCAGCATCTTCATCTTTTTATCCGCGATGAGCGGATTGATGCGGTTGCGGAAGGCGGCCGAGGATCCGCCGGAGACATGGCCGTCCGACTCCCCCTTCTCCACCGCCAGCAAGGCCTCTTGCGAGCCCGGATAACCCGCGACCACCTTAAGCTTGAGGCCCAGCACCTCATTCAGCACATGGGGAAAGGTAGTGGGCCCGGAACCGGGACCCGTGCCGGCCACGGTGATCTGCGTCGTCTTCAAGGCGTCAAGGGATTGCGCGGGCGCCGAGGTGTTGATGACGAAGAGGCCGACATCCTGCAGGGGGCTGCCGATCCAGTTCAGTTCCTGCGCCTTGAACTGATAGCTCGCCTGATTGGGCGCCAGCAAAGGCGCCAGCGCAACCTCGCGCGTCAGCAACGCCAGCACGGAGCCGTCACGCGCCGCCACGGTGGCCATGAAATTGGCGGCGCGCGCGCCGCCTGCGCCCGGCATGTTCTTGACCACGATGGTGGGAGCACCGGGCAAATGGCGCGGCAGATACCGCGCGATCACCCGCGCATATTGGTCATAGCCCCCGCCCGGAGCGTTCGCCACGTTGATCTCGATGGACTTGAGCGGATCTAACGCCGTTTGCGCAACTACGGGCGCCGCCATCACACAGGCGACCAGCAACAGCGCAATCCGCCTATTCCTCAGGATCAACATAAGCGATGCCTTCCCGTGTCTTGTTGATGATGTAACGGGAAGACAGGGTCTTCTGCTCCTCGAGAATATGCCCCACCAGACCGGCGGAGCGCGACACCACCGCAATGGCGCGCACGATCTTCGGCGAGATGCCGATCTCCAGCAACAGCGCTGCCAGCGCGCCCGTGGCGTTGATGGTGATATGTTTGCCGGAGGTCTCGTCGATGATCGCCGAAAGCTTCAGCAACAGCTGCACATGGGGCCCATCAAGCCCGGTCTCCCGCGCCACGCGAAACAGCGGGGGACTGCGGGGATCATCGGGCTTGTGCAACTTATGCCCGAAGCCCGGCACGCCCTTCTTGCGCTCGCGAAAGTGCGCCACGGTCTCGCGGCACCACTTGTCCTGATCCGCCTCCTTGACGCCCTGCTCCAGAAGGGCCGCGCATCCTTCCATGGTGCCCGCATGGACATTGCCGATGGTGAGAAGGCCCGACGCTATCGAGACCTGGATCTGATCCGGCGAGCTCTCGGCCATCAGCCGCGCAATGACGGCGGAGGGCGTGAAGCCATGCTCCATGAGCGTGACGAGGCAGGCGTCGAGCACCCGCGTCTGCGCGCGCGTTGGCAAGCGCTCGCAGACGAGGAAATAGAAGATCTCGGTGAAAGTATATTTGCCGATGAGATCGTTGACGAGATCGCGACCCCGCACGATGACGCGCGTGGCGTCGGCGGTGGCGATATGGGTGACAGGCGCGCTCATGTTCCGCTCCGGATCATTTCTTCAAAATGGTGGCGTTGTGTTCCCCAAGCTGGGGCGCGGCGGAGCGAACAACGGGCGGCGTTTCGCTCATGCGCACGGCGTTACGAATGAGCGAGACTTCGCCCTTGCCTGCGGGATGGGGCACGCGCGCCACCATATCCAGCGCCTTGACCTGCGGATCGGAAAACACCCCTTCCAGATCATGGATGGGCCCTGCGGGAACATCGGCCTTGATCAGAAGATCCAGCCAATGATCGCGATCACGCGTGGCGAAGATCCTGCTGAATTCCTCATGCAGAACATCGTAATTGGCGATGCGCTTCTTGCGCTCTGCAAAGCGGGGATCCTCGGCGAAATCGAGACGTCCGACCACCCCCAGCAGCGCCATCCAGAATTTCTTCGGCGACGAGAGGTGAATCACGAAGCCCTTGCCATCGCCCGCGACGAAGGCGAAGACCTGCGCGATACGGGTGCGCGTGGCGCGTCCCGGCGTGCTCCCATCCTCGAAATAACGGGCTGCATTTTCGGCCAGAAAGGAGATGGTGGACTCCAGCAAGGAGGTACTGACCCTCTGGCCGCGCCCCGTCAGATGCCGTGAATTGATCGCCGCCAGAATCCCCATGCAGGCGGAAATCCCCGCGAGATGATCGGAGAGAGAAATGCCCATGGGCTGGGGCTTGTTCATGTCCGTGAGCAAACTGAGCAACCCGCCCATGGCCTGCCCCACCGTGTCGTAGCCTGGCCGGTCTGCATAAGGACCACTGTCGCCAAAGCCCGTGATCGAGCAATAGATGAGTCGGGGGTTGCGCTCCCGCACCGCGTCAAATCCAAGGCCGAGACGATCCAGCGCCCCCGAGCGCAGGTTCTCGATCACCACATCCGCTTCTTCCATCAGGCGCAGCGCATGGGCCTTGCCTTCGGGGGATTTGAGATCCAGCGTCACGCTCTTCTTGTTGCGGTTCACCGAGCCGAAGGTGGCGTTGTAACTTGTCTCGC
>CAMDOY010000418.1 GCA_945903655.1 Rhizobium sp. Q54
CCATGATCGCCAGCCGGTTCCGCGCCATGGGCACGGATCCCTGGCCTTCGGATCCCGCAGAAACCGACCGTTTTCTGGCGCGCGAACGGGCCTTGTGGGAGCGGGTGGCCGCAGAGAACAATATCCAGAAACAATGAATGATCGGCAGATCGCGAAAGGTGACATCGGCATGGACAAGAGAATTCTGACTTGCGCAGTGACTGGCGCAGCCCCCGTCGGCAAGGACAAGCAGGTGCCGGTGACGCCGAAGGAGATTGCGGACTCTTCCATCGGCGCGGCGAAGGCTGGCGCGGCCATCGTGCATATCCATGTGCGCGATCCCGAGACCGGCGCTGGCAGCATGGAGCTCAAATATTATCGCGAGGTCGTGGAGCGCATTCGCGACAGCGGGGTGGAGGTGCTCATCAATCTGACCACGGGCAGCGGCACACGGTTCATTCCCACGCCTGAGAACCCCGGCGTCGCCGCGCCCGGTTCGGTCATGAAGACCGCCGCCGAACGGGTTCAGCATGTGGTGGCCCTGAAGCCCGACATCTGCTCGCTGGATTTCCAGACCATGTGGATGGGCAACAACGCCATGATCAATCCCCCCTGGATGATCGCGGAGATGGGCGCCGCGATCCGCGAGGCGGGTGTCTTCCCGGAATATGAGGTGTTTGATTCCGGCGACATTCACCTCGCCAAAAAGCTCATCGCCGAAGGCAAGATCGAAGGGCCTGGGCTTTTCCAGCTCGTGCTGGGCGCCGGTTTTGGCGCAAGCCCCAGCGTGCAGACGATCCTTTATCTGAAGGATCTTTTGCCCGCAGGCGCCATCTGGGCGGCCTTCGGCATCGCGCGGATGGAGTTTCCCATGCTGGCTCAGACCTTCCTGCTGGGGGGGCATATCCGCGTCGGCTTCGAAGACAATCGTTACCTCGCTTATGGCAAGCCCGCCCCCACCAACGCGGCTCTCGTGGAGAAGGCCCGCAGGATCGTCGAGACCCTCGACGGGGAATTGGCGAGCCCCAAGGAGGCTCGCGCCATCCTCGGCCTCAAGTGAGGCGCAGGAGAGACCTGATCGCCCGCCCCCTCATCGGGTGGCGGGCTCCGGTCGGTCGGCGCTGATCCGCAGCAGGAAATCGATGACCTTGGACACTCTGCGCGGCAGGTTCCGTTTGGCGGGATAGAACACGGAGACCGGGACAGCCTCGCGCTCAAAGGGGGTGAGGATCCTCACAAGCCGCCCCTCCGCCAGATCCTTGCGGAAGAGCCACCAGGTCGATTGGGCGACGCCAACGCCCGCCACTGCGCCCTCCCGCACATTGTCGCCGCTGCGCAGGATGATGGCGCTGTTGATCTTGACGGCCTCCTCCCCGCCATCGCGCTTGCGAAAGCGCCATTCGCTCCCGAAAACGCCGGTGATGCAACGATGCCCCGTCAGGTCCTGGGGCGTTTGCGGCTCGCCATGCCGCGCCAGATAGGCGGGCGAGGCGACGGTGATCATGGGCCCGCGATGGAGGATCCGCTGGATGAGCCGCGAATCCTCCTGTTCTCGCGAGCGCACGGCGAGATCGAAGCCCTCCTTGATGATGTCCACTCGGGTGTCGCTGAAATGCACATCGAGGGTGATGCCGGGGTTTTCATCCAGAAAGGCCGGGAGTTCCGGCGTGAGGGTCACCCGGCCGAAGGACGAGGGAATGACAAGGCGCACCAATCCGCGCGCCGTGGAATTGGCCTCCCGCACCCGGGTCTCGGCCTCATCGAGATTGGTGAGGACCGCCACCGCCGCCTTGTAGAAGGTCTGGCCATGGTCGGTCAGGGTCACGCGGCGGGTGGAGCGGGTCAGCAACTGCGTCCCCAAATGGGCCTCCAGCGCCGCGATCTGCTTGGTGACGGCCGATGGGGAAATGTTCAACTTCTGCGCGCCAGCGGTGAACCCGCCCTGCTCGACCACTGTTCTGAAAATCTGCAGGGCCTGAAACCGGTCCATGCGTGGCGCCTCCCATCCCCAAGATCCGCACGTTAAGGCGGAGCTCCTGGCCAGTATGGCGAAGGGGCTGTTTGGACACAAGCTATCCCGCGTCTTGGGAACAAGTGCATTTCCAAATTGGAAATTCTGGGCGTCCCGTGTTTTGGTTATGCTTCGCCTCAGGGCGGGGTTGCCGCCCGTAATTCAGGGCTTGGGGAGGGACCGCATGCGTCTTGGCTATTTCACGATGCCCATGCATCCTATGGAGCGGAGTTGGACGCAAACCCTCAAGGAGGATCGCGAAACCATCATCATGGCGGATCGCCTCGGGTTCTATGACGCCTTCGTGGGCGAGCATCTCGCCGACAAGATGGAGAACGTCACCAGCAGCATGATCTTCCTCGCCAGCCTGATCTCCGGCACGAAAACGATCAAACTGGCCACCGGAACCTCCAATCTGTCCCAGATGCATCCCACCCTCATCGCCTCCCATGCGGCCATGATGGACCATCTGACGGAGGGGCGTTTCATTCTGGGCATCAGCGCCGGCGCCCTCCAGACCGATGCGGAAGCCCTGCAGAACCTGGATAAGGACCGCCACAAGATGTATCGGGACGCCATCGACGTGATCCTGGAGATCTGGCGGCGCGATCCGCCCTATGACATCGATCTGCCCGACAATCAGTTCAAGGTCTCCACCGGCAAGACCGGCGACCTCAGCCTGGGGATCGGCTATCTCGCCAAGCCCTACCAGACCCCACGGCCCGAGATCGTGGGCACCGTCGTCACGCCCCATTCCAACAGCGCCTACGCCATGGGGCGGCGCAATTTTCATCCGCTCTCCGCCAACTTCCTGCTGACGAAATGGGTCAAGACCCATTGGGGTCGCTATGTCGAGGGCGCCCATGAGGCGGGGCTTGTGGCCAATCCTGCGGATTGGCGCATCGCGCGCACGGTCTTCGTGGCCGACGATGAGCAGACCGCGCGCCGCTATGCGATCGACGATCCCAAAAGCCCCTACCGCGCCTATTATGACCAGATGGTGCGCAAGATGTTTCGCACAAAGCGGCTCGCCATCTTCAAGGAGACGCCGGACGAGCCTGACAGCGCCGTGACGCTCGAGCGGGTATTGGGCGATCTCGTCATTTACGGCACGGTGAATAGCGTCGTCGATCAGATCCTCGCCTTGCGCGACGAGGTCGGCGACTTCGGCGAAATTGTTTACGCTGGCATGGACTGGGTCGATCCCGCCCTCACCAAGCGCTCCATGGAGCTCATGGCCAATCAGGTGATGCCACGGGTGCGAGACGCCATCCGCACCCCCGTGGCCGCCCAATAGGGCTTGCGCCGCGCCCCGCGCTGACGTGCTGCGCGGGGTTCACGCCAGATGTCTTATTGATACAGCG
>CAMDOY010000419.1 GCA_945903655.1 Rhizobium sp. Q54
TGGATCAAGATCGCAGAGATCGCCGAGGGTGGCCTGTTCGACTCGATTTTCTTCGCCGACACCAATGGCGTTTATGACGTTTATCAGGGCGGCCCGCGCGCCACCATCGAGCGCGCCGCCATGTTTCCCATGAACGATCCGCTCTTGCTGATCCCCAGCATGTCCCATGCGACGAAACATCTGGGCTTCGGCGTCACCGCCAATCTCACCTTCGAGCAACCCTATCTGCTCGCGCGGCGCTTCTCGACGCTCGATCACCTGACCAATGGCCGCGTGAGCTGGAACGTGGTCACGGGGTTTCAGGATAGCGCGGCGCGCGCCATGGGCATGGAGACCAATCTCGCCCATGATGATCGTTATGATCTCGCCGACGAATATATGGAGGTCGTCTACAAGCTCTGGGAGGGTAGCTGGGAGGATGGCTCCGTCGTGCGTGACGCCGCGAACCGTATCTTCGCTAGGGGCGACATGGTTCATGAGGTGCGCCATGAGGGCAAGCATTTCAACCTGCGGGGCGTGCATATGTGCGAGCCCTCGCCCCAGCGCACGCCGGTGATCTATCAGGCTGGCGGGTCGGCGCGTGGGCGTGCTTTCGCGGCCAAGCATGCGGAATGTATTTTTCTCTCTGGATTGCCCAAGGCGCAGACCCGCGAACGGGTGCGCGAAATCAAGGAAAGCGCGCTCGCCATGGGGCGCGACCCCGCGCAGATCAAATTCGTGATGATGGCCACGATCATCACAGCGCCGACCTCAGCCGAGGCGCGCGATCGGCACGAGATGCTGGCGCGTCACGTGGACGCCGAAGGCATGCTGGCGCTCTATTCCGGTTTCTCCGGCATGGACCTTTCGAAGGAGCTTGGGCCGCGCGTGGGCAACAACGGCATGCAGGGAATCGTCGAATATCTGCTGAAGGAGGACGCCTCGCTGGATCGCCTGCGCAACATTGTGAAATTTGGCCCGCAAGTCGGACGCGAATGTTTCCTTGTAGGATCGCCCATGGAGGTCGCGGACGAGATGCAGTCCTGGATGGAGGAGGCCGATATCGACGGCTTCAACCTGCATCGCTCTGGCGAGCCGCAACATCTCGTCGACTTCGCGGACCTGATCGTGCCGGAGTTGCAAAATCGCGGCGTCTACAAGACCGCCTATCGGGAAGGCTCCTTCCGCGAGAAGCTGTTTGGTGGTGGCGACCGCATCCACAGCGGGCATCCGGCGGCGGCTTACAGGCGATGAGTGGGCCGATGTTCAGAGCGCCCTGTAGGTTGCGCTCGGCGGGTCATTGACGGCTATGGCAGGCCAGGTCCCCGTGACCTCCAGCAGGCTGGGGTCGCGCGCGGCGACATGCATCTCGGCGGAGAGCGAAATAAAGGACAGGCCAAATTCGGCCATCAGCAGCCGCAGGCTCTCCGGGCTATGCAAGGAGACATGACCGTTGCGCGCGCTGGCGTACCACCAATCCCCCTGAAGCTGGGCGGGCTTCAGCAGGGTGGAGAAGATGATGATCCCCGAGGGGTCGCAAAGCTCCATCAAGGCCCGGAACAGTCCGCGCTGATCGGGCGCATGCTCGACCACCTCGAAGGCGGTGACGACTGGGCTGCCGCCAGCGGGCGGGGCGCCATCGCCATAGAAGGGGTCGAAGCTCACGGCGTCAAAGCCGCTGGCGCGCAGCAGTTCGGCCATCATGCCCTCGCCGCCGCCGTAATCGACGAGCGCCTGGCGGGGCAGGGCCGAGGCCAGCCAGGCCGCCAGCTTGCGTGGCCGCGCGCCCAGAAAGGGGGGATCGCACAGATGATAGTCGGCGTTGTAGATACGCTCAGCGAACTCTTCCGCGCTCCAGCGATCCATGCCTTCGAAGCGGGCGAAGCCGCAGGATATGCATTCCATCAGCGCAAGCGCGCCGCGATCCTCCGGATAGAGCCGCCGACCCTCGAAATAATCGCCGCAGGAGATGTTCTGCTCCTTGGTCAACACGTTGCGCGTTTGGGCGCGGCAAATCTGGCAGGGCATTCGGGACCGTAGTTTGTTTGAGGAGGGGGCGGCGCCGCCCGCATCTGCGCTGAAGTGGCAACGCTGAGATCAATAGAGATGAACGCCCTCCAAGGCCAGAGGCGCGGGGCTCTTCATCGTTTTTGGACGCCATGCCGTTCAGGGCGCAGGAAAGCCAAAGAGCTTGGCCGGATTATCGACCAGGATCTTTCGCCTTGTGAGGTCATCCGGCGCTATGACCCCCAGAAGATCCAATAAATCGCCCTCATTGGGCGTGCGGCCGGGCGTGAACGTATTGCCGTGTGGCCAGTCCGTTCCCCACAGCACCCGCTCAGGGGCCACCGCGATCACGGCCTGGGCGAAGGGGACCATATCCATGAAGGGAAGCGAGCCCTCCACATGGGCCTTGGGCACAGCGCTGATCTTGTCGAAACTGCAGAGTTTGACCCAGAAGCGATCATCCCTGAGGAGATCCAGCAGGATCGGAAAGGCGGGCTGATCGAGGCCCTCGCGCCCGCGCACCCGCGCCATGTGGTCGATGATGGTGGGCACAGGCAGGGTCCGTATGAAGCCCGCATGTTCGATGAGATCCTTGGGGTCCACATGCAGATCGAGCACCCAGCCAAGCCGTTGCAGTTGCGGCAGGTGCGCCTTGAGAAAGTCCACGCTGCCCGGTCGATCATCCATCAGATGAAAACGCGCCCCGCGCATGCCGCCTTCGTGCAGGGCGTCGAGCGCCCGCTCGTCAAAGGTCGGATCGATATTGGCGATGCCGCGGGCATTGCCGTTCATTTTCGCGATGGCGTCGAGAATGACGCTGTTGTCATGCCCATGGGCCGTGGGGGTCACAAACACAGCGCGGCTGAGGCCCGTAATGCGCTGCATATTCATATAATGTTCGATGGGCGCGGCGGGGGGCGTATAGCGGCGCTTGTCCGCATAGGGGAAGAGGTCTGGCGGGCCGAAGACATGGGCATGGGTGTCGCAAGCCCCCGGCGGAAGCACCCAGCCCGGCGCGCGCGTGTTTGGATCGGGTCCAAGGCAGACCTGAAGCGGCTTGGTGGACATGCTGCTCATTCCTTTGTCGCGAGAAGCGCCTTTTCGATGATGGCGGGCGAGGCTGCGATCATCTTTGCGACAAGCTGCTCGGCTTCAATTCCCCCCACGGGTGAAATGGGCAGGTTTTGCTTCTTGGCGTCCGCCAGAAATTCCGGGTCGCGCATTGTGGCGTCGAAGGCTTTTTGCAAGGTCTTGATCCGCTCCGCAGGAGTCTTTTTCGAAACGATCAGGGGCCGACCAACCTCGCCGGACGCCAGAAGGAAGTCCATGATCCCCCGCGCTTCGTCACTTGG
>CAMDOY010000420.1 GCA_945903655.1 Rhizobium sp. Q54
CCCCCTGCCCCTGGGGCGCCCGGCGCGCGCCGCCATAGGCCCCGCCGCCGCCCGGCGCCCGGCCAAAAAGCGCCCCAAGGCGCGCCTCGATCTCCTGGCGGTAGTGGCGGCGCAGGGTCTCGTCGGTGATGGGCTTGATGGTCTCGAAAAGGCGGCGCTCGAGGGCGGCGCGGCGCTCGGGGGTGTCGAGCTGGCCCGCCTCGGTCTCCCGGGTCCACAGCACATCCACCAGCGGGCGCGAAGCGCCCAGCACCGCCTCGATGGCCTCGGCGCCGCCGGAGCGGGCGAGATCGTCCGGGTCCTGCCCATCGGGCAGAAAGGCGAAGCGCAGGCTCTTGCCCGCCCCGATGAGGGGCAGCGCGGTCTCGATGGCCCGGTAGGCCGCCTTGCGGCCGGCCCTGTCGCCATCAAAGCAGAGCACCGGCTCCTCGGCCATGCGCCACAGGAGCTCGCATTGCTCGGGGGTCAGCGCCGTGCCCATGGGCGCGACCACATTGGCGAAACCGACCGCCGACATGGAGATGACGTCCACATAGCCCTCGACCGCGATGACCACGCCCTTGTCATGGGCGGCCTTGCGGGCGTTGTGGTGGTTGAACAGCACATGGCTCTTGTGAAAGAGCGGGGTTTCCGGCGAATTCAGGTATTTGGCGGAGACTTCCTTGTCCATGGTGCGCCCACCGAAGGCGATCACCCGGCCGGACCGGTCGCAGATGGGGAACATGACCCGGTCGCGGAACCGGTCATAGGGGACCGCGATGTCCTCCCCATGGACCAGCAGCCCCGCCTCGATCATCTGCTCGGCCAGCACGCCCTTGCCCGCCAGATGGTCGCGCAGGGCGAAACGCTCGGCGGGGGAATAGCCGATGCGGAACTGGCGCTGCACCGCAGGCGCGACGCCGCGATCCGCCAGATAGCCCCGGGCCCGCGCGCCCTCGCGGGCCTGCAACTGGGCCTCGAAGAAGGCAGCCGCCAGCTCCATCACCTCCTGCAGGGTGGCCCGCTCGCGCTCGCGCTCCACGCTTTCGCGGGAGACCACGGGCATCTGCAGCCCCGCCTCCCCCGCCAGCCGCTCGACGGCCTCAGGAAAGGACAGGCCCTCGGTGCGCATGACGAAATCGAAAATGTTGCCGTTGTTGCCCGAGGAGAAGTCGAACCAGGCCATTTTCTGGTCATTGACGAAGAAGGAGGGGCTCTTTTCAGCATTGAAGGGGGAAAGCCCCTTCCACTCGCGCCCGGCCTTCACCAGCTTGACGCGGCGCCGCACGACTTCCGAAACGGGAAGCCGAGCCTTGATCTCGTCGAGAAAGGAAGGGGTGAAGCGCATCGCCATCCGCAGGGGTCAAGCTGTTCATACACGGTGCGGGCGGTTTGGAACAGACCGGAAACGAATCAATCCGCTTATGCCCGCAATTCACAGGTTAAGCTTCCGCCCCGCCTGCGCCGAGGATTTGGCGCGGGCTTGGCAAAGGTCAAGGTGCGGGGCGACAGATTTTTTGCAAGCGGCGCTGGCGCGCCCCTCAACCTCCCAGAAGGCCCTTCACCAAGCCGCTGGCCTTGGCGAAGTCCATCTGGCCCGCATATTTCGCCTTGAGAGCGCCGACCACCTTGCCCATATCCTTGATGGAGGCGGCGCCGGTTTCGGCGATGGCGGCCGTGATGGCGGCCTTGATGTCGTCTTCGCTCATCTGCTGGGGCAGGAAGCTCTGGATGATGGCGATTTCCTCGCGCTCCTGCTGGGCGAGCTCGGGGCGGTTGTTCTTGTCGTAAATCTCCATGGACTCCTGACGGCTCTTCACCATCTTCTGGAGCAGGGCGAGAATGTCCGCATCGGAGACCTCCTTGCCCTGGCCGCGCGCCTCGATGTCGCGGTCCTTGAGGGCGGCGGTGATCAGGCGAATGGTGTCGACCCGGCGCTTCTCGCCAGCCTTCATGGCCGTCTTGAGCTGGGTGGTGAACTGTTCGCGCATGGCATATCCTCGCCGTTTGGGCGCCCCGGACCGGTGGAAAACCATGGCCCTGAGCGACGCCTGTGAACCAAATAACTGATATATCTCGATTTTCAAGAATCGCTGCGGGGTTGACGGCGCCCTGCGCGTCCCCTAGCTTCCGCCGCGAGTTCCAAAGACCTATCAGTGCGCCCCAGCTCGCCTCAGACGGCGCGCGCGAGGTCGCGCGAAACGTGTAGAGCGACCATGTCCGCACATCAAGCCAATCCCTGGGCCGAACCTCTCCCCACCGCTCTTCTCGTTCTCGCCGATGGCACGGTCATCGAGGGTTTCGGGCTGGGCGCCACAGGCAAGGCGGTCGGCGAAGTCTGCTTCAACACGGCCATGACCGGCTATGAGGAGATCCTGACGGATCCTTCCTATGCGGGCCAGATCATCACCTTCACCTTCCCCCATATCGGCAATGTCGGCACGAATGAGGAAGACATCGAGACCGTGAACATGGCGGCGAGCGCTGGTGTGCGCGGCATGATCATCCACGCGCCGATCACCGATCCGTCCAACCACCGCGCCACCCGCCACCTCGACCAATGGCTGAAAGCCCGCAACATCGTGGGCCTTTCGGGGATCGACACCCGGGCGCTCACCGCGCTGATCCGCGAAAAGGGCATGCCCAATGCGGTGATCGCCCATGCGCCCGACGGCGCCTTCGATCTGCCCGCACTCAAGCAGGAGGCTGCTGGCTGGCCGGGCATCGACGGCATGGATCTCGTGCCCTCCGTCACCGCCGCCCAGCGCTATGACTGGACCGAGTCCACCTGGACTCTGGGCGAGGGCTATGGCCAGCGCGGCGAGGCGAAATACAAGGTCGTCGCCATCGACTATGGCGTGAAGCGAAATATCCTGCGGCTGCTGGCGGCAGAGGGCTGCGACGTGACCGTGGTGCCCGCCACCACCTCCGCCGAGGACATCCTGAGCCTCAAGCCCGACGGCGTGTTCCTCTCCAACGGCCCCGGCGACCCCGCCGAGACCGGCAAATATGCGGTGCCGGTCATTCGCGAGCTTCTCGCCCGCAAGGTGCCGACCTTCGGCATCTGCCTGGGGCACCAGATGATGGCGCTGGCGGTGGGCGCCAAGACCACCAAGATGCATCAGGGCCACCATGGCGCGAACCATCCGGTGATGGACTACACCACCAACAAGGTCGAGATCGTCTCCATGAACCATGGCTTTGCGGTGGACGCCCAGTCCCTGCCCGCCAACGCCACGGAGACCCATCGCTCCCTGTTCGACGGCTCCAACTGCGGCATAGCACTGACGGATCGTCCGGCTTTCTCGGTGCAGCACCACCCGGAGGCCGCCCCCGGCCCGCAGGACAGCCAC
>CAMDOY010000421.1 GCA_945903655.1 Rhizobium sp. Q54
CATTGTCATGCTCGTCGGCGCCCTCGGGCACCTCATCGAGCGGCAGATTGGGCAGCTCGAGGAGCGCGGTATCGAGCGCCTGCACGGCGGCTGTCTCGGCGGCGGCGGCCCCTTCGGTCTCGGCCTTGATCTCGGCGACGCGGGCCTTCAGCTCCTCAGCGCGGGCGAAATCCTTCTTGCCCATGGCCTGGCCGACTTCCTTGGAGAGGCGGTTGCGCTCCTCCTGGCCGCGCTGGGTCACGGCGATGATGTCGCGCCTGGCGTCATCGAGGCGGAACAGCTCCGCCACGGTCTCCTCGACCTTCAACCCATCCCAGCCCCGCCGACGCAGCCCGGCCTTGAGGACTTCGGCATTGTCGCGGATCCAGCGGATGTCATGCATGGGAGGAGACTTTCGAAACGGGGGTTGAGGCCCCTGAGCAGTGGATTCGTCTGCACGCCAATAACAGATGCGGCGGGTCCCACTCAATGGCGACGGGGAAGCGATGGGTTTCATGCGCGAACCGGGCTGATGGTTGACAGCAGCTGCGATCTAAAAGCATTGCTCAAGTGCATTTTTACAGTGAGATTTCCTGCAGCCATGCATCTTGCGCATAGCTGCCATACCGCATTGCACATTGTCTTTGTGCGGCGCACTGAGTATTCATTGTTTGCCCTTCTTAGGGCGTTTCCTCCCTTGACTTGGGGCCGCTTGTGAAAACGAGCGGCCTCCTTTCTTTTTCAGGGCCTGTTCAGGGTCGCCGGAGCTTGCTCAGATCGAGCCGCACCTCTTTGGCGCCCGCGCCATCCTCATCATCGCGAATCTCGAAGCCAAGCTGCTGGCACATGGCGAGCATGGTGGTGTTCTCCGCCAGGACCTGCCCCTCGATATGCTTCACGCCCTCGCGCAGCCCATAATCGATCATCATTTTCATGAGGGCCGAGCCTAGCCCCCGCCCCTTCTGGTCCGAGCGCAGGAGAATCGCGAACTCGCCATTCTCATGGTCGGGGTCGAGCATCAGACGCACCGCCCCCAGCATCTCGCCATTTTCCAGCGTGGCGCACAGGGCCAGCGCGCGGGCGTAGTCGATCTGGGTGAGGCGGGCGATGAAGGCATGGCTGATGTCCTTCACCGGGGCGAAGAAGCGCAGCCGCAGATCCTCCGGCGAAACCTGCGCGAAGAAGGTGCGATACATGGCCTCGTCCTCGGGCCGCACCGGGCGGACGAAGACGCGCCGCCCATCGGCGCCCGTCAGCCAGCGCTCCCATTGCTTGGGATAGGGCGCCACCGCAAAGCGCGGATTGACCGGCCCGCGCCGCCCCTGCACCGGCGCCACCCGCACCCGGGCGTCCATGGCGATCACGCCATCCCCATCAGCCAACAGAGGGTTGATGTCGAGCTCGCGAATCTCCGGCAGGTCGGCGGACATCTGGGCGAGCTTGACGAGGGTCAGTGCGACCTCGTCGAGATCGGCGGCGGGAACGTCGCGATACTCGCGCAGCAGACGCGACACTCTGGTGCGGCTGATGAGGTCCAGCGCCAGGCCCAGATCGAGCGGCGGCAAGGCGAGCGCCCGGTCGCCCAAAACCTCCACCGCCTTGCCGCCCTGCCCGAAGAGCACCACGGGTCCAAAGGTCGGATCCTCCGCCAGCCCCGCGATCAATTCGCGCCCCTCAGGCCGCCGGATCATGGGATGGACCGTGACGCCTGCGATGCGGGCCTTGGGCATAAGCTTGCCCACCCGCGCCAGCATGGCGGCGGCGGCCTCCTGCACGGCCGGCGGGCTCGCCAGATCCAGCACCACGCCGCCCACATCAGATTTGTGCTGGATGTCACGCGAATGGATTTTCACCACGCAGCGCCCATGCACCGCCAGCAAGGGGCCAGCCAACTGCGCTGCCTCCTCAGGCGTGCGCGCGAGAATGGCCTGCGCGATGGGGATGGCGTAGGCCTCGAACAGCCCCGTCGCCTCGATGGGATCGAGCCAGACGTCGCCCCGCGCCAGCACGCCCGCGATGATCTGGCGCGCGCGCTCCACATCCGGGCTGAAGCCTTCGGGCAAGTTGGGCGGGGTCGCCATGAGCGCCTCGCGATTGCGCCCCCAGGTCACCAGATGCATGAAGCCCGCCATGGCGCCGGTCTGGTAATGGGGGATGCGCGCCTCTTCGAAAATGCGATCGCTCTCAGGCGAAGCCCCCAGCCAGACCGCGAAGAGGGGTTTGCGGCGCAGGGCGGTCGCCGCTCGCGCCGTGTCAGCCACCGCCTGCGCCACCGCCACCCCATCGGACAGGGCAGTGGGGCAATGGAGCACCATGACCGCGTCATTCATGGAATCGGCGAGCAGGGGCGCCAGCGCGGCGCTGAAACGCAGCGCATCCGCATCGCCCACGATGTCCACGGGATTGGCGCGCGACCAGGTGGCGGGCAAGATAGCGTCCAGCGTGGTCAGGGTCGCGGGCGAGAGCTCCGCCAGCTTGCCGCCGAGATCGATGAGGTCATCCACCGCCAGCACGCCGATGCCGCCCCCATTGGTGAGAATGGCGAGCCTATCGCCGGGGAAAGGCGCCACCCGGCCCAGCGCCTCCGCCGCCTCGAAGAGCTCGTTGATGTCGCGCACCCGCAGCAGGCCCGCGCGGCGAAAGGCGGCGTCATAGACCGCATCCGACCCCGCCATGGCGCCCGTATGGGTGGCCGCCGCCTTCGCCGCGCGTGGGTTGCGTCCGGCCTTGATGACGATGACCGGCTTGACCCGCGAAGCCGCCCGCGCCGCCGACATGAAGCCCTTGGCGTCCCGGATGGACTCCACATAGAGCAGGATCGCCCGCGTGGCGCCATCGAGCGCGAACCAGTCAAGCAGCGCGGCGAAATCCACATCCGCCATGTCGCCGATGGAGACCAGCCCGGAAAAGCCGATGCCCCGCCCCGCCGCAAAGGCCGTGAGCGCCGCCGCCACCGCCCCCGATTGAGAAATGACCGCCAGATCGCCCTTGCGCGCGGGATAGGTAGAGAAGCTGGCGTCGAGCCCGCCCACCGGCGACAGCACCCCCAGACAATTGGGCCCCACCACGCGAATCCCCGTGCGCGCCGCAATCTCGCGTAATTGCGAAGCCAGCGATCCCTCCCCATGGGAGGGATCGGCGGTGATGACCACGGCGGCTTGCACCCCGCGCGCCGCCGCCTGCTCCACCAGCTCCGCCACCGCCTCGCGCGGGGCGGCGACGACGAGGAGATCGGGCGTCTGCGGCAGGTCCGCCACGCTGCTGAAGCAGGGCGTATCGTCGATCAGGGCATGGCGGGGGTTGATGAGATGGATCGGCCCGACAAACCCCGCCCGCCGCAAATTATCGAGC
>CAMDOY010000422.1 GCA_945903655.1 Rhizobium sp. Q54
ATCGGCGAGGGCCGCTTTGGCCTCAACATGGTCTGCGGCTGGAACGAGGGCGAGTTCGAGATGTTCGGCGTCACCCAGCGGGACCATGAGCGGCGCTATGACTATGCGCAGGAATGGATGAACGTGGTCACCCGCGTCTGGTCGCCGGAGGGCGAGTTCGACTTTGCGGGCGAGCATCTGGACCTCCACGGCGTGCGCGCCAATCCCAAGCCCTGGGGCGGCACGCGCCCGGTCATCATGAACGCCGGCGCCTCCGCCAATGGCCGCGCCTTCGCCATCCGCAATTGCGACGCCTTCTTCACAACCGCCTCGCGCGAAAGCGTGCAGGAGACCCAGCAAAAGGTCCGCGAGATCAAGGACGAGGCGAGCGCTCTTGGCCGCGATCTCGAGGTCTATACGGTGGGCGTGGTCACCTGCCGCCCCTCCATGAAAGAGGCGCAGGACTATTATCACTACGCCGCCGTGGAGCGCGCCGACTGGTCGGCGGTGGATTGCATCATGGCCATCAAGGGCCTGACCCCCGAAAGCATGGGCCAGGAAGCCTTCGAAAAGCGCCGTGCCCAATATGCCAACGGCATGGGCGGCGTGCCCATCGTGGGCGATCCCGATTATGTGGCGGGCCAGCTCGCAAGGCTCAACGAGTCGGGCCTGCGGGGCATCGCGCTGTCCATGGTGAACTACGCGGAGGAGCTTCCCTATTTCGCCCAGGAGGTCCTGCCCCGGCTGGAGAAGATGGGCGTGCGGGTGCCCGCAGCAAAGGATTGAGGCAGTCAGCAGTCAGCAGTCAGCAGTCAGCAGTCAGCAGTCAGCAGTCAGCAGTCAGCAGTCAAGGTTTTGAATCAGATACTTACTGTCAACACTAATTTTCAAACATTTCCGCCCGAATGCCGACTGCCTAATGCCTACTGCCTCCCCACCCCCCTAATGCCCATGATCATCCGGGTCCGGCTCTGGCCCCATGGCGGCGCGTAGCACGCCGGGCAGATCATCCCGCACGGTCTGGATCTGGGCGCGGGCCGCAGGCGTCTCTGAAAACAGGCTTTCCGCCTCCCGCAGGATCGCGTCCACGGCGGGCTTGGTGAGCGTGCCGCGCAGCACCAGGGTCGTCAGCACGGTCTTGATGGTGGCGCTCAAAGCCTCCACGCGGGCTTCGAGAATGGCGATGCGCTCTGCGTCCGTGCTCATGTTGTGTCCCCTGCTTGCGCTGACCTTCAGCCCCTTGCGCGCCCGGCGCGAGCGCGGCCATTTGACAGAAAGCCCGCGCCACCCACGTATAGGCGTCATCACCCCTTCTGTGGAACCCCTGAAAACCGATGTCCGATGCTCCCAAAAGCGATGGCTGGCTCGCCTTCCAGTCTCGCGACTTCCGGTTTTTCTTCGGGTCGCGTTTTCTCTCCTCCCTGGCCGCCATGATGATCGACGTGGGCGTGGGCTGGATGGTCTACGCCCGCACCGACAGCGTCTTCGCCCTTGGTCTTGTTGGTCTTTTCGCCTTTATGCCCAACATCGTCTTCATGCTGGCGGTGGGCCATACGGCGGACAGATATGACCGGCGCCGGGTGCTGCTGCTCTGCTATGGCGTCAATACCCTGGCCTCTTTAGGCTTGATCTGGTGCGCGACGTCGCCCGCCATCGACGTCAGCGTCATCTATGGGATGATTCTGCTGTTCGGCACGGCCCGCGCCTTCGCCAATCCCGCGAGCCAGGCCATCCTGCCCATGATCATCCCGCGCGAGGCCTTCTCCAACGCCCTGGCCTGGAATTCCTCGACATGGCAGGTCGCCTCCATCTCAGGCCCGGCGCTGACCGGGCTCGCCTATCTCGGCGGGGCGGAACTCGTCTTCATCCTCACGACCCTGTTCTACATCGGCTGCCTCGTGGCGATTTTCGCCATCAAGCCTCGGCTCGCCGCAGCGCAGCGCGAGCCCGTGACCTGGCTGACGCTGACCGCTGGCTGGCGCTTCATCTGGAGCAAGCCCGCCATTCTCGGCTCCATCTCTGTGGATCTCTTCGCGGTGCTGCTGGGCGGCGCGACGGCGCTGCTGCCGGTCTATGCGAAGGAGATTTTCCACATCGACGCGCTGGGCCTTGGCATCCTCACCTGCATGCCCGCCGTGGGCGCCCTGGCCTGCACCCTCGTCATCGCCCGCACGGGGGTGGGCGGGCGCTGCGGCTACAAGATGTTCGCCGCCGTCGCGATCTTTGGTCTGGCGACCATAGGCTTTGGCCTGTCCACCAATGTCTGGGTGGGCGGATTCTTTCTGATCGTCGCGGGCGCGGTGGATATGGTCAGCGTGCAGATCCGCCAGATGCTGGTGCAGCTGGAAACCCCCGACGAAATGCGCGGGAGGGTCTCGGCGGTGAACTCCATCTTCATCGGCGCCTCGAATGAACTGGGCGCCTTCGAGTCAGGCGCCGTCGCCGCCCTGACCGGGCCTGTGGCCGCCGTGGTGCTGGGGGGCGTGGGTTCGATCGCCATCGCCGGTATCTGGGCGAAGCTGTTCCCGGAACTGCGGGATCGCGACCGGCTGGTTTAGGCCTCAGGTCTGATCGTGGATCGGATCGTAGCTCGATGAGGGTTTACGCGGCTTGATGCGGCGCTCCTGCATGATCTCCAGCTGCATCTGCTGGATCTCGGCGAGGCGCTGCCACTGTTTGGAAATCAGATAATCCATTTTCTCATGAAGATGGCGGATCTCCAGCTCCGCCTTCAGATTCACCCGATAATCGTTGAAGGCACGCAGGCGATCCTTCGCCTCCTGCCGCTTCTGGCTCATCATGATGATCGGCGCCTGAATGGCGGCGATGCAGGACAGAACCAGATTGAGCAGGATGAAGGGATAGGGATCGAAGGCCGAAGCCTCGCCCTTGAGCAGGTTCACCCCCATCCAGATCAATAGCACGGTGAAGAACGAGATCAGGAAGGCCCAGCTGCCGCCAAAGCTCGCGAGGTGGTCGGACAGAACCTCGCCGATGGTGCGATGCTCCTCGAATTCCTCTTCGGTATTCTCGGCGATGGTGTCCTGATTGGAGATGCTTTCGGCCACCTGCCGGTCGAGTTCGGTGAACTCGCCATGCTCCTGCTGCAGCAACTCCTCCACATAGATCATGCGGTAGCGGGCGAGCTCCGTGCGGCTGATCATGGCGTTGGCGGGAAGATCGGGAAAATCGGAGCGGATGCGTTCGGCGAGACTTGGCCGCAATCCGTCAATGTTCACCATATCCCGGCGGCGATATTTCTTGCCGCTGATGGCGGACGCGACCTTCTTGCGGCGACGGGCAAGGGAGCCGGGCGCGCCCACATCCGCTGCGCCCGTCTCGCCCTCGCCT
>CAMDOY010000423.1 GCA_945903655.1 Rhizobium sp. Q54
TGTCGATACATTCCACGCCATCGAGAGGGTCGCATCATGAAGATCTTTCATTTTCATCTCATGCCCTATGCGCATATGGACCTTGACGCCATCCGTCAGGCGGGCGGCGCCTGGGTGACGCTCTCCAACAGCCATTACGATCCCATCAAGGGCGCCGAGCTCTACAACGAATATCTTGACCAGATGGAATTCGCGGACCAGCTGGGCTTCGACGGTCTCGTGGTGAACGAGCATCATCAAACCGCCTATGGCCTCATGCCCACCCCCGGCGTGATGGCGGGCGCATTGGCGCGGCGCATGAAGAACGGCAAGCTCGCCGTGCTGGGCCGCGCGCTGCCGCTGCTCAACAATCCCCTCACCGTGGCGGAAGAATTCGCCATGCTCGACAATATCACGCGCGGCAATTTCATCGCCGGTTTCGTGCGCGGCATCGGCGCCGAATATCACAGCTTCGGGACCAATCCAGCCGAATCCCAGGAACGCTTCGCCGAAGCCCATGACCTGATCATCCGCGCCTGGACCGAGCCCGGGCCCTTCGCCTATGAGGGCAAATACTACAAGTTCAAATATGTGAACCCCTGGCCGCGCCCCTACCAGCAGCCCCATCCGCCGATCTTCATTCCCTCCTCGGGATCCCTCAGCACGATCCGCTGGGCGGCGCAAAAGCGCTACACCTATTGCCAGACCCTCGCGCCCTTCGATGCGGTGGCGCGCACCTTCGATCTCTACCGCGAGGAGGCCAACAAGGCGGGCTATGAGGCCTCGCCCGACCAGCTCGCCTGGTCGAACGCGATCTTCGTGCGCGAGACCGACGAGAAGGCCATGCGCGATGTGCGCCCCCATCTCGAGGCCTATATGAACGAGTTCCTCACCCGCAACCCCGCCATGATGAGCCCGCCCGGCTATTCCAGCGTGGAGTCCATCAAGCGCGTGCGCGCCATCAAGGCGGTTCGTGGCGGCCGCCAAAGCGCGGAGGAGATCATCGAAAAGGGCATGGTGATCGTGGGCAGTCCCAACACGGTGCGCGAGAAGCTGGCGGCCATGCAGGATCGCGCGCGCTTCAACATTTCCCTCACGAAAACCCAGTTCGGCACCATGCCGCACGCGCTCGTGACGGAAAACCAGATCGCCATCGCCGAGGAGATCCTGCCCTTCTTCCGGGATCGCCAGCCCCAGACCCCGCGCGCCGCAGCAGAGTGAGGGAAGCAAGATGAGCAAAGCCCCCCGCCTTCGCGCGCTCGGCCTTGCCTTGGGCGCAGCCGTTGGCCTTGCGCTTCCGGCGCAGGCCGCTGACAAGGTTCTGCGCGCCGTGCCGCAACTGGAGGTGCGTATTCTCGATCCCTTCGTGAATACGAACTATGGCACCCGCAACCACGGGCACCTGATCTACGAAACCCTGTTCGCGCTGGACGAGCAGCGCCAGCCCAAGCCCCAGATGGTGGGCGACTGGTCCTTGTCCGAGGACAAGCTGACCTGGCGCTTCACCCTGCGCGAGGGTCTGCGCTGGCATGACGGCAAGCCGGTGACGGCGGCTGATTGCGTCGCGTCCCTGAAGCGTTTCCTGCGCAAGGACGGGCTGGGAACCAAACTGGCGGCGGCGATGGAGAGCCTGTCGGCTGATGGCGAGGCCACCATCGTGCTGAAGCTGCGCGAGCCCTTCGGGCTGGTGCTCGACGCCCTCGCCAAGCCCAGCGGCAACGCACCTTTCATGCTGCCGGAGCGAGTCGCCAATCTGCCGGATGGCTCCCCCCAATTCGAACCCATCGGCTCGGGCCCCTTCGTGTTCCGCAAGGACCTCTGGCGACCGGGCGTCAAGAGCGTCTATGACCGCAACAAGGACTACAAACCCCGCACTGATCCGCTGAATGGCATGGCGGGCGCCAAGGTGGTCAAATTCGACCGGGTCGAATGGATCAGCATGCCCGACGTCAACACGGCCGCCAATGCGCTCGCCGCAGGCGAGGTCGATTTGATCGAAAGCCTCGCCTTCGATGTCATGCCGCAGTTGAAGAGCGAGCCCCAGATCGTCATGCGCGTCACGGATGTGACGGGCAATCAGCCCTATCTGCGCATGAACCATCTCCATCCACCCTTCAACAATCCGAAGGCGCGGCAAGCGCTGCTCTACATCATGGATCAGGACCTCTATGGGCAGGCGGTCGCGGGCGACAAATCGCTCTACTCGGTTTGCCCGGCCTATCTCATGTGCGGCTCCACCTATGGATCGACCGCAGGCGCCGTCAAACCCGATCTCGACAAGGCTCGCGCCTTGATGAAGGAGGCGGGCTATGCGGGCGAAAAGATCGTGATTCTGGAGCCGACCAACCAGCCCGCTTTCGATGCCGCAACCCTGGTGACGGCGTCGCAATTGCGCAAGATCGGCGTCAATGTGGATTTGCAGGGCATGGACTACAACTCCATGCTGACGCGCCGCAACAAGAAGGACCCGCCCGCGCAAGGCGGCTGGCATCTGGCCCATTCGGGCAATTTCGGCGTGGATGTGGCCTCGCCCATGACCAATATTTATCTCGCCTCCAGTTGCGAGCAGGCGGCGGCGGGTTGGCCCTGCGACGCCGAAATCGAACGGTTGAAAGATGCCTTCGCGAGGGCGGCGACGCTGGAGGAACGGAAGGCGGTGGCGGAGAAGATCCAGTTACGCGCCATGGAATTCGTTCCCTATGTGCCGGTCATGCAGACGTCCACATGGATGGCCCATCGCAAGAGCGTCACCAACCTCCCGAAGTCACCCCTTGTCGTTTACTGGGGCATGGAGAAGGGCGGCTGAGACGCCATGCTGGGCTATGTCATCAAGCGCATCCTCGGCGTCATTCCCGTGGCGGCGACGGTCGTCACCTTCGTGTTCCTGCTGTTGCGCCTGAGCCCGACGGATCCGGCGAGCCTGATCGCGGGGGAATCCGCCACGCAGGAGGATATTGACCGCGTTCGCGCCATGTTGGGCCTCGACAAGCCGCTTCTCGATCAGTTCGTGATCTGGCTCGGCCAATTGGCGCAGGGCGATCTGGGCCATTCGGTGCTGTCCAACCTGCCGGTGACGCAACTGATCCAGCAGAGGCTGGAGCCCACCCTGTCGCTGGCGATCACGACCCTGATCTTCGCGCTTTGCGTGTCCGTGCCGCTGGGCGTCTTCGCCGCCTCCCGCTCCGGCGCCGTGGCCGACCGGCTGGTGATGATCGGCTCGGTGATGTCCTTCTCCTTTCCGGTGTTCTTTACCGGCTATCTGCTGGTCTGGCTCTTCGCCATCCAGTGGCGGTGGTTTCCGGTGCAGGGGTTCAAGCCCATCGGTGA
>CAMDOY010000424.1 GCA_945903655.1 Rhizobium sp. Q54
AATGTCGGCGACGATTTCCGCGAGGGCAAGATCACGTTGCCCGTGGTGCTCTCCTTCCGCCGTGGCAGCGAGGCCGAGCGCGACTTCTGGCGCCGCACGCTGGAGCGCAGCGAGATCGAGGACGGGGATCTCGAGACGGCCCTCGCCACCATGCGCCGCCACCGCGCGCTGGAGGACACCATCGAGCGCGCCCGCCACTATGGCGCCATGGCCCGCGACGCGCTGGAGCTCTTCCCGGCCTCGCCCTGGAAGAAGGCGCTGCTGGAAGCAGTGGATTTCTGCATCAGCCGCGCGCACTGAGCCCGGCTCTGCTGCTTGCGGCATAGGTGACTTTCACGCTGCGCCGTGGTTCATTCTCCGCCAAGGGAGAAACCAATGAGCGCAGCGCAACAACGCACCTTCGTACTCGTGCATGGCGCCTGGCATGGCGGCTGGTGCTGGCGGCGTGTGGCCGACCGATTGGCCGCCGCAGGCCACCGGGTCTTCACGCCCACCCTCACCGGCCTTGGCGAGCGCCAGCATCTCATGAGCGCCTCGATCACCCTCGACACCCATGTGCAGGATGTCTGCAATCTGATTCGTTTCGAGGAATTGAGCGACGTCTGCCTTGTCGGTCATTCCTATGCGGGCATGGTGATTTCGCTTGTGGCCGAGGCCATGGAGGATCGCATCTCCTCCTTCGTCTTCCTCGACGCCTTCGTGCCCGAGGATGGCGAGACGCCGCTCGACCTTGTCAGCGCGCAGGTGCAGGAGGGCATCCGCGCCGCCATCGCGCGCGGCGAGATCACCCGCGCGGCGCCCCCCGCCGCCTATTTCAAGGTGCAGGCGCCCGCAGATGTGGCCTGGATCGACTCTATGATGACGCCCCAGCCCAATGGCGTCTGGCCCTATCCCATCCACCTCACCGGCGCCCGCGACCGCATCGCCAAGCGCGCCTATGTGAGAGCGGGGCTCTATCCCAGCGTGAGTTTTGACGCGGCGATGGAAAAACAAAGCAAGCGCGATGGCTGGCGCGTGATGAGCATGGCGGGCGGCCATGATCTCATGGTGGATGTGCCCGAAGAACTCGCCAATCTCTTCATCGAACTGGCGTGAGCGACATGCGGCCCCTGTTTCGTTCAACCATCGCCGCCGTGCTGTCATTCGCCGCAGCCTGCGCGCCCGCCGCCGCCGCCGACTTCTACGCAGGCAAGCAGATCACGCTGATCGTCGGCGCCTATTCGGGTGGGGGCTATGACATGCTGGCCCGTCTCATGACGCGCCATATCGGCAAATATATCCCGGGCAATCCGAGCTTCGTGGTGCAGATCATGCCTGCGGGCAACAGCGTCGCGGCGATGAATCATCTGGCCAATGTGGCGCCGCGCGATGGCACGGTGATCGGCCTTGTCCAGCGCGGCATGCTCCACGCCAAGATGAACAACTCCCTGGGCGTGCAATTCGACATCGCCAAGCTGAACTGGATCGGCAATCTCAACAAGGAGACCGGCGCGACCCTCGCATGGGTGGGCGCCCCCGTGCAGAAGGCCAGCGAGCTCTTCGAGAAGGAGCTGATCGTGGGCGGGCAGACGGGCGTCGATCCCGAGATCACGCCGCGCATCTACAATGCGCTCATCGGCACGAAATTCCGCATCATCAGCGGCTATCCCGGCACACCCGCCATTGGCCTCGCCATGGAGAAGGGCGAAGTGGAGGGCATCGGCGATTGGTCCTGGTCGAGCCTCAAGCTGCAAAGGCCCGACTGGCTGCGCGACAAGAAGGTTCATGTGCTGATGCAGGGGGCGCTCGAAAACGACCCCGAATTGCCCGGCGTCCCCAACGCCCTCGATTATGTGAAGGACCCTGTCTCGCGCAAGGCGCTGGAGCTCTATTTCACCCAGAAGACGGTGGCCCGTCCGCTGGTGGCGCCGCCCGATGTGCCTGCGGATCGCCTCGCCATTTTGCGTAAGGCGCTGATGGCGCTGGGCGATGACAAGGATTTCATGGAAGACGCCCAGCGCTCGCGTCTCGATGTGGCGCTGCTGCCGGGCGAAGCGGTGGAGAAGGTGATCTCCATGATCGCCACCACGCCGCCCGAAGCGGTGGCGCGCATGGTGGGCGCGATGGCGGCGCCGTAGGTCTCAAGCGTTGTCGCCGAACCTGTCGCGCCATGCGGGCTGCGCATTCGCATAGGGCAGGGCCGTGGCCTCATAGACCCCGCGCGCGATGGCGCGGGCGAGACAATCGGCGCAGACCATGCCGATCTCCGTGAGGTCGCGCATGGTGGGCGCTTCGTTGTTGTGGGCCGTCGCGGCGGCGAAGACCACGTCGCCATCGAGCATGGCGTGGGTGGGCCGCAGGGCGCGTCCCATGCCGTCATGGGCCATGACCGCGATGCGTTTCAGTTGCGCCTTGGTCAGCGCGGCGTCGGTGACGACGATGGCGATGGTGGTGTTCTCGGGCGCATCGCCCTTCACGCGCATGGCGAGCTGCTCGTGAAAGACGCGCGGCGGCACGTCAAAGCCGCCGAACTCGCTCCCATGCTCCACCATGCCCGCCCAGAACTGCGGTCCATCGCCAATCACCGCCGAGCCCAGCGCATTTACGGCGACGAGCGCGCCGACCCGAAAGCCCCGCGAGGTCACGGCGCTGGTGGAGCCCAGCCCGCCCTTGTAATTGGCGGTCGTGGCGCCGGTCCCCGCGCCCACGCTGCCCAGCGCGAAATCATGGGCGGCGGCGCTGGCGGCCTGATGGCCCAGCTCCCAATAGGGGGGCATGCGGCCCCAGTCCTTGTTCCCGCCATTGAGGAGATCGAAGAGAATGGCGCCGGGGACGATGGGCACCTTCACGCCCCGCACATCAAAGCCCCGCCCTTGTTCGCGCAGCCACGCCTGCACCCCGCCCATGGCGTCGAGCCCGAAGGCCGACCCGCCCGACAGCACCAAGGCATCTACGGCGCCTACCGTCATGTCCGGCTCCAGCAGGGCCGTGTCACGCAAGCCCGGCGCGCCCCCATGCACGGCGATGCTGGCGGCGGCGGGCGTGTCGAAGATCATGGCGGTGACGCCCGAGCCCAGCGCCAGATCCTGCGCATGGCCGACGCGGAGGCCAGCGACATCGGTGACGAGATTGCGGAGCATGGTCATGGGGGGAGATTAGGCGGTTTTGGGGGCGCTTGAAAGCGGAGGCGATCATCATGGCGCGCCCGGGCTTTCCCAACGAGTGATGGTAAGGGAACGCTTAATTTCAATTTTTGAGCGCAACGCTTGCCGCTCCCCTCCCCCTCGTGGGGAGGGGTGAGGGGTGGGGGGCGCGCGA
>CAMDOY010000425.1 GCA_945903655.1 Rhizobium sp. Q54
TGCAGCTGGCGGTGGTCATCGACGGTTCGCTCGGTCAAGCTGGGTTGTGAACACAAACACAACCAAGGAACCTCCGATGACCGACCCCATGATGAACCTGCGCGCCCTCGTCGAAAAGGCCCCCGACGCAGATATTCTGCGAGACATGATAGGCTTCGCCGCCGAACGCCTGATGGAACTGGAGGTTGGTGCGTTGACAGGCGCAGCCCCCGGCGAGCGATCCCCCGACCGCCTCGCGCAACGCAACGGCTATCGCGACCGCGATTGCGGGAAGCGCGCTTCAGGAATCAGCGGTCTACCAGCGCAATGTCCTCAACGATCCAATGTGGGGCCGATGACACGCACGGCGACGACCGCCGGCGAGCCCTGACGAACCTGTCGCAGGCCTTCCTCAAGGGCGGCGCCGATCTTTTCGGCTTCCGTCACATAGGCGCCAAAACCGCCCGCAGCCTCAGCAAGCCGCGCAAAATCCGGAGGCGGATCAAAGATACCTCCATTATAATTGCCAGCCTCAACAGCCACCCCATCGGGATAGAGGCGCTTCAAACCGGTCGTTCCCGTGCTGTAGCTCCCATTGACGAAGACGACCGATAGATAAGGCGCTTTATGATAGCTTGCCGCCCAAAGGGCCGCCATCGGCGTTCCAAACATGAAGTAGCCGTCGCCACTGGCCAGAACGACTTCGCTGTCCGGTGACGACAGCTTGGCGCCAAAGGCTGCGCCAGAGCCCCAACCGCCGGCACTCCCGCCGCTGCGGAAATAGCTGACCGCCCTATCACGTCGCGCAAAGGCGCGCACAAAATCGCCATTGCTGATGGCGTCGTTCAGGAGAACCGTTTCGGGGCTGAGAACGCGCCCGAGTTGCTGGGCGACAAGCAGCCCTGTGATCTTGCCGCTGCGCGCATCTTCCATCGTTTGCGCTTCAAGTCGCTCCCATTGTTCCTGCTTGCGCAGGGCCAGTCGCCGCCGCCGTGCTTCGATGCGCGAAAAATCCGCCGTATCGAGAAGCTTGCAAGCTGCGGCCATGATGGCGCGCAGGGTCGGGGCCACGGACGCAGGGATCCACAAATCCGCGCGGAACTCAATCGTCTTGTAACGAGACAGAACCGGATCCACGCCAACCCATGCGATACGCGCCTGTGGCGAGGGTGACTGTTGGCCCGGAATAAATGGCGCAACCGCATCAAGCACAAGCAGAACATCCGCATCCTTTGATCGCGGACCTGTTCCGAAATGCGGGTGCGAGTGGGGAAAATTCAACCGATCAGCGCCGGACGCCTCGGCAATGGGCAGAGCGAGAAGTTCGGAAAGTTTCACTAATTCCGCAACCGCCTCCGGATCGCGTCCCGACCGCTCGACGAAGACGCAAGGATTCTCAGCCTTGACAAGCCACTGCGCAATGGTTCGCGCATCATCCTCGCAAGGCATGACCGGACGCGCGATGCCGAGTTGGGCGGCTGAGGGAAAGGCTGATTGACCTGCGGTCCGCAACATCGCGGTCTCTCGCGGGATCGAAAGATAAACGGGCCCCTTCGCCTCACTCATGGCGATCTGCATGAGCCGACTGACAATGAGCCCGGGATTGTCCTGATGTTCAAGCCTGTGATCAGCCTTGGTGAAGTCGCGCACAATGCCATTCTGGTCACGCGGCTCCTGATGCCACTGGACGAGGGAGTCGCGCGCGCCAGGCATCGAACCGGGGAAAGCCCGCGGCCCCGTTCCTCCGCAGATTAGCACCGGATATCCGCCGCGCCAGGCGGTGTGTAGCGCGGCGCCATAGTGAAAGGTTCCTACATCAACATGCGACACTGCGGCAGCGGGACGGCCCGTCATCATCGTCGAGCCAAGCGCCGCATTCAACGCAACGCCTTCATGAACCATGGTCACCAGACGGGGCGCCGGCGTTCCTCTTTGCTCGGCCTTGGCGATCGCCTCCTGGAAGAAATTGATTTCGGTCCCGGAGACAAAGAACAGGTTGTCGATGCCCGAAAGCTTCATGGCCGCGACAATGGCGTCAGACCATTCATCAGTGGGAAAGGTCTGCCAGAACGCATCGCGGCCGGAGGCCTCAGGGGTCGCCTTGTCACTCATCGGTGCATATGTCCTTTATTCGCGAGATCAATTGGCGCTTATTTTGTTGCTTCGGAGCAACGGCTCCCAACGGGCGAATTCTTCCTCAAGGAGTTTTCCGAATTCCTGAGGGGACGCGGCTGCCACATCGAGCCCGAGCAACTCCATTCTTTCGCGCATCTTCGGATCCTGAAGGGCTGCGTAGGCGTCCTTATATATGGTGTCAACGACTGATCGCGGCGTACCTTTGGGCACCATAAGACCGTTGATCGCATAGACCTGCACAGCTGGATATCCCAACTCGCCAAAAGTCGGCACATCGGGAAACTGCGATGAGCGCTGCGCAGCAGCGATGGCGAGCGGGCGTATCTCAGGTTTTGTTTCACTGATGGTGAGGGCCTGCGCAACCAACACAAGAGACAGATCAACTTCGCCCTGAATAAGCGCTTGCCCGCCAGGAGCGCTGCCGCGATAGGGAACGTGAATGAGTTTGATCCCTGCGGCATCTGCGAAGAGTTCGACCCCCAGATGCCCGGACAATCCTGTGCCACCTGAGGAATAGGTGAGCTTGTCAGGGCTGACCTTCGCCTGCGCGACCAAATCGGCAAGCGAACCCTTGCTGAGATCTTTGCTCGCCATCAGGATGTTTGGCGAAGAGGTCAGAAGAATGATGGGATCAAAGGCGTCTCGCCCATAGGGTACCTTGGCCTGCAGCAGATGCGCCATCACATTGGTCGCAAGGGTGCCGACCAGAATTGTATAGCCATCCGGCTTCGCGCGGGCCACGGCATCAGTCCCTATACTACCGCTGGCGCCACTGCGATTTTCAACAATTACGGGCTGCCCCCAGGTGGCGGACAGGCGCTCGCCGACCAGACGCGCGGCTATGTCTGTGGCGCCGCCCGGGGGGAACGGCACAATGATGCGGACAGCCCGATCAGGAAAAATCTGTCCAAGCGCAAGAGAAGAAAGTGAATAGAACATCAATAAAGCGGTCAGGAACGTCTTCAGCTTGTGCCTCATATCTGGCTCTCCGCAGGAATTTTGTTTGATGCTATGCTTCGGTCCCGTGGTCGTGTCCCGCAGCGTGGTGTAACAAGCTCGGCTTGATCACCGCCTTCACCGGTTTGTGCCGGGTTGGTCAGGTCGCCACTGCAGGCAGCCCGACGAGGGGAGTATGGCTCAACGGCGCAATGGTTTCCAGTGTCATGTAGCGGCCT
>CAMDOY010000426.1 GCA_945903655.1 Rhizobium sp. Q54
ACGGCTTTGGCGATTTTCTGGTCAGACTCTGTCATGACGAGACGTCTCCGGTTCAAAAGGTTCGGCCGCCTCAGCGCGGCAGCTTGAAGGCTTCCGCCTCCAGTTCGATGAAGGTGCGGCCCACGCGGGCCACGGATTTGTAGAAAGTCGCGGCGGCGCAAAGCTCAAGGTCGGCGAAGAAACGCGCGGCCCAGGGCTCGATGTGCCGTTCGAAGAAGCGCGCCTGCGCATCGAGATCCGCCTCGAAACGCCCCTGCGCCATGCCCGCCATCACTTCGCAGAGAATGGCGATGTGATCTTCCGGCTCCTTGCTGGGGCCGTCGCGCTCGACGCCAAGAGCGTCCAGATCCTCGCGGACACGCGCGAGGGGGCGCTCATGCAGAAAGCCCGTCTGATACCAGGAGCCGTAGGGAAGAAATTCGCCACGACCGACGCCGATGAAAAGGTTGAAGTACTCACGCGAAACGGCGCTCTCCCCGGCGGCGCGCGCAGCGTCGGCCAGTTCCAGATGGGCCATCCCCAAAGCGGTGGCGTCGCCGCGCAGGCTCGCCACGCGCGACAGGAGATCGCTATTCGGAGCCGCGCCCAGAAGGACGGCGAGCAGCGCATATTCCGAACCTCGAAGGATATCGATCTCATCGATGATCCCATCCAAAGGCATGGATCTCTCCCAAACTGCGATGTCAGCGACATTGCCTTATAACAAACAAGACTAGTCCATGCACTAACACAGCGCCTATCACGATTGTCTGTTTCTTATCTTATACCAAAGTCTAACCCGGCAAGGCCCCGCCATGCCGGGCCTTTCGCTGAGGCTGCGCCGCAGCGGCCGGTTGCGCGGAAGATTCCTCGTTTCTCTCAATAAAATCAGTATTTACAGAGGCTTGATTGTCTTGTTCCGATGCGGCGTCCTGGCCTTCGTCAGCCTTTTGAATCGCAAGTGACGGGGCATCGGCGCTTTGTTGCGCCGCAGCATCTTGCTGCGGATGTTCGATCACATTTTCGTTGTCCTCCGGACCTGCCAGCAAATTTCGCACGAACGCCACCGATTGCTCGTCCGACAGGATCTCGCCAAAGCCCGGAATCCCGCCCGGCGTGTTCCAATCGTAGGCGTAATCAAGGGCTTCGCCGACATAATTGCGCACCGCCGGGTCCAGCGTCCAGACCTTGCGCAGGGCGGCGTTGCGCAAGGCGTCGGGCACCGCCTTGTGCAGGAAGGATTGGATATCTGTTTCGCCTGTCAGCGACGCCAGGTCCGGCAACAAGGACAAATCGAAGGGTTCATCGTCACCTTCGCCGTGCTGCGCTGTTCGCCCCTCATCGCTGCCGTCTTTTGGCGCATCCGTGTCCAGCTGAGGCTGCGTCAGAGCTTCGCGTTTGCGCTTGGACCAGCGTGAAAGGAAGGTGTCGTCATCGCTCATGCGCCGCCGCCTCCTTGTCCGCCACGCTGCTTGCCGCCCTTGCCGTCACGCTTGCGCTTCAGAAAGACGCGCTCCACATGATATTCGTCAACAAAGGCGGTGATCCAGGCGTTCAATTCCGCAGGCATGGGAAGCGCCGCGACAATATCGCTGCCGGATTCGAAATAGGCCTCGCCTTCGGTCGGGTCAGCGGTCACTCTGACAAACTCCGGTATCCCGCCATCGCTGCGGCTGCGCGCCGCAACCCACAGGCCCGGTGCGCCAGACAGAAGATTGTCGCGGTAATTGGCGGTCTCGCTCACAAATAATTCAATCGTGGCAGGGCCCGCATAAACCAGCGCCAGCGCCTCATCCTTCGACAGAAGCGTGCCCGCCTCAGCCTCCGGCGCTGGATAGAGCAGGGCCTGGGCGACCCACATGTGGTCGATCCAGGGATTGTCGAGGCTGCGGCGTCCCAGAACGACGCCGACTTGCCGCGTAATGTCGATGGCGCTCTCGCTCATGACGGCGCGCTTTCGATGAGGGGCAGCCCTGCGATGAGATTTTGCGGCTTCAGGCGCCAGAGATTTTCATGATCCATGGCGCCGATGAGATAGACCGGCTTGCCGCGCATATCCGGCAGCACGCGGCTTTCGTCGATGATGGTCAGCCGCATGAGGGACACGATCTGCTCCACCATGCCGGGCGCTATGGTCTCGCCCTCCCAAAGGGCGTTGCCGATTCGCGTGCCCTGAGTGTCGAGCCCGATGAACCAGCGCCAGTCCGGATCTTCCATTCTGGCGAGCGGCTCCACCTTCACCTCGATCTGAAGCAAATGGCCGATCCAGAGTTCGATCACCTTGGCGAGACCTGCGCGCGCCTTGGCGTCACCGCCCAGATTCAGGATCATGCTATGGGCGTCCGAGCGGGACCAATAGGTCCAGGCGTTCTGCTCATCCATCACGTCGAGATTGCCGAACTCCGGAACCTCCGTGAGCAGCGCCGTCAGGGGCGAAAGATGGGCGTCCTGCGCATAGGCCTGTTGCGCCTCGACCACTTCGGCGTCCGCCAGCAGCAGGATTCCATCCCGCAGAGCCGCTTTCTGGGGGCGGAAGAAAAGTTCGCCCGCCCTTAATATGAAGGGGTCATCGCAGTCGTCGAGCGCATTGCGCAGCACCAGGTGACAGAGCTGGGATAACATGATGGGCGGCAACTGGGCGGCGCCCTTGCGCGCGAGGTCGAGATAGGCGGCCTCCAGCGAGCGCGCCCGCAAGAGATGGTCGCGGAAGACCATCATGAAGGTCCAGTTCTCCCGCGCGTCCGCATCTTCCATGGCGGCGATGTCATCCGCGCTGACGGCGCGCATGGGGTCCAGCAGCAGCGCGGCGTGGAGCGCGCGCTCGGCGTCGCAGGCCTCTTCGGGGGGCGCCAGTTCAGGCCGCGCCAAATAGGCCATGATGAGCTCGGGCGTGGCGATCAGACCCCCGTGATCGGCGCGCTGCGTCAGGTGATGGCCGGAGGAAACCCAGAACTCTCTCATGTGCGGTCCGTTTTCAAAAGGCCTTGAAGATCGACGCCATCCTGGGGCTCGTCAGCATCTTCGACCATGGTGAAAGCGCGCAGATTGGCGTGCAGCGGGTCGGGGTCTGCGGATGTGTCGCGCGCGTGCAGGGTGCGGAATCGCTCGCGGATTTCCCCGGTGTCCTCAACCTCCCGCTGCACGGCGAGAATAGCTTGAACGGGATGCTGGCAGAGCGATTCTGCAAAGCTGACTTCTTCTTCCGCCGCCTGAAGCGCCAGCTCCAGCGATGGCGCCCCATAGGCTTCGAGAAGGTGGGCGGCCAGTTGCTCCACAGCGCTCTCGCGCTCCTGCGCGCTGGCCTCCAC
>CAMDOY010000427.1 GCA_945903655.1 Rhizobium sp. Q54
CAGATGGGCCGACTGCGCCTTGTTGAAGACGCGCGTCTTCACGACCCCGGACGCCGCCCGGGCGGCCTCCTCGGCGCGGCGCACGTCAGCCTCGATGTCGCGCCCGGCCACAGGCTTGATCTGGATCGTCATTTCCCGGGATACGCTGTCCATCCAGCCGCGCGAGGCGTCGCTCACCAGAACCCCGGAACCCGCCGCCAGAGCGGCCAGAAAGGTCATGATGGCGATGACCGTGACGAGGGCGCGACCCGCAATGCTTTCGGCGGGAACCAGCGGCATGTTGCGCTTGAGGCTGACCGCCGCCAGACCGTCCCAGCCTTGCGAGCGCCGGATTTGAAGGGGGCCAGACTCAGTCATAGATATGCAACCGCCGGTCGCCGAGCACGAGACGCCGGGCGCTGTCGAACTGATCCATCAGGGCGAGGTCATGGGTGGCGATGAGCACCGCCGTGCCAGAACGGTTCAATTCCGCAAAGAGCCTCAGGAGACGACGCGCGAGGCTGGGGTCCACATTGCCGGTGGGCTCGTCGGCCAGCAGCAGCTCCGGCCGCACGATGAGGGCGCGCGCGATAGCCGCGCGCTGCTTCTCGCCCCCCGAAAGCACCGGCGGCAACATATGCATACGGTCGCCCAGACCCACCCAGCCCAGCAGCTCCGTCACCTCGGCCCGGTAGGTGGCCTCCTCCCGGCCCTGCACGCGCAGGGGCAGCGCCACGTTCTCATAGGTGGTGAGGTGATCGAGGAGGCGGAAATTCTGGAAGACCACGCCGATGCGGCGGCGCAGGTGGGTGATCGAATCCTTGTCGAGGGTGGCCGCATCGCGGCCGAACAGGGTGATGAAGCCGCGCGTCGGCCGGAGCGCCAGAAGAATCAGGCGCAACAGGGTCGTCTTGCCGGCGCCAGAGGGCCCGGTGAGGAATTGGAAGGACTGCGGTGCGATGTCAAAGCTGAGATCCTGCAGAATCTCGGCTCCCATTCCATAGCGCAGACCGACGTTCTCGAATCGGACCAAGGCAAACCTCGCTTCGTCCATGAATCCTCTGGTTCGTCTGCGGTCAAGTCCGCTTGCGCGGATTGGCGTGCAATGGCGCGGGCGCCCATAAGGAAGCCTTAACCATGTTGGAGTTTATATCATGTTCATAGTGAACATCTGACATTGATTGGGCCGCCATGCTCGTCATCTTTTGCCCCTCCTGCGCCGCCGGACTTCAACTGCCCCGCTCCGTACTCGCCACCCGGGCGCGACGGATCTGCTGCGCCCTTTGCGAACATCGCTGGATCGAGGGGCCTGTCATCGATCAGGCGTCCGAGCAAGCCGCCTCGCCCGTCGAACAGGGGCCGGAACTGTCGCTACATGCGGAAAACAGCCGCAGCGAAGACAGCGCCAGCCCAAACCCGCAGGAGGCCCCCAAACAGCTTGAGGATCACGCCAACGCGTCACGGCCCCCGCAATTACCCAGGGTCGTGCGGCCCCGGCCAAGACGACCCCAGCCCATGCCCCGCGCATGGCCGCGCGTCGCGGCGGCGATCGGCGTCATGGCCCTCCTGATGGCGGCTGTGACCCGACGGGAAGACGTGGTGCGGGTGGCCCCGCCACTGGCGGGGGCCTATGCGGCGCTGGGGCTGCCAGTGAATGTGCAGGGGCTAGAGTGGCGCGAAGTGCGCACGAGCCTCGTGACGGAGGCGTCCCAGAAAGTGCTCGCGGTGGAGGGCGAGATCCGCAACCTGCGCAATCAGTCGCAGAGCCTGCCGGACATCCAGCTCAGCCTGCGCGACACGAGCGGGCGGGAAGTCTATGTCTGGAAAACCCCGGCGCCCAAGGCGGACCTGGGCGGCGGCGAGACCATAGCCTTCCGGGCCCGCCTCGCCTCTCCTCCGGGGTCGGCGAGCGCGGTGCGGGTGGTCTTCGCCGAGGCGAAAACCGACAAGATGACCCCCTGAATCAGGTCCGGCTCAGGGCGTTCCAGCCTTCGCGGCCTTGGCCCGCTCGATGCCCTGCAGGATGATGCTCTTGGCTTCGGCGGCGTCGCCCCAGCGCAGCACCTTCACCCACTTACCGGGCTCCAGATCCTTGTAGTGCTCGAAGAAATGCTGGATCTGATCAAGCGTGATCTGCGGCAGATCCGTATAATTCAGGACCTTTTCATAGCGCTTGGTGAGCTTGGGCGAGGGCACGGCGACAAGCTTCTCATCGCCTCCGGCCTCATCTTCCATGAGGAGAACGCCCACGATGCGGCAATTCATCACCGCGCCCGGCACGATGGCGCGGGTATTGGCCACGATGACGTCGCAGGGGTCGCCGTCATCAGAGAGGGTATGGGGGATGAAGCCATAGTTCCCGGGATATCGCATGGCGGTGTAGAGGAACCGGTCGACCACGAGGGCGCCCGCCTCCTTGTCCATCTCGTATTTGATCGGCTCGCCGCCAATCGGGACTTCAATGACCACATTGACGTCCTCAGGGGGATTCTTCCCGATTGAAATCGCATCAAGACGCATGTTCGGCTCCGGCTCTGTTCATGGCCTGTCTAGGCGCGCGAAAGCTCCGGGGCAAGCCAGACTAAATGGGGGTTTGCGCTCTATTCGAAACCGAAGGCCACCCGCTCGCGCATTTCGGCGCCAAAGCGCTCGGGCGCCCGCCGCACTTGCTTTCCCCCAAGCCGCTCATAAAAGCCAAGCGCTCGCTCGTTTTCAGCCAGGGCCCAGACCAGCAGGGAACGATAGCCATGGTCGCCCAGATCCACGCGAACCGCCTCGAACAGGCGACGACCAAAACCAAGTCCCTGAAAGTGCGGCGCCAGATAGAGCTCGAACATCTCCCCCGCATAGGGCAGGGAGGGCACGCGATTGCGGCCGTAGCTCGCATAGCCTCCGATGGAATCTTCGAAATCGAGCACTAGCAGCCGGGAGCCCCGGGCGATGGCGGCGTCCCACCAACGGGGGCCGCGCCGGGCGATCATGCGTTCCAATTCGCGCCCGGGGATGACGCCGCGATAGGCGTCGCGCCAGGCGCAATCATGAACCGCTGCGATTCCCGCCGCATCCGCCCTGCCGGGCCTGCGAATGGTGATGACTGTTTCCTTCATTTAATAATTTTGTACGGTTATGGCCGCCTTCGCAATACAAATGCGCCCCTGTTTTTCAAAAAACGAGATTTTTACACCGTGGTCGTTCCGGTCCAGCGCAGGCTGAACCATTCGCCGGGCGCGCCAGATTCTCGCCCGCACACACCGCGCCTGCGGCATAGGATTTGCTGGAAAACCCCAAAGCGGGG
>CAMDOY010000428.1 GCA_945903655.1 Rhizobium sp. Q54
GGCAGTCAGGCGCTAATGTCTGAAGATTCGCCTTGACAGCCAGCGCCCGATTTCAAAACCTCACTGCCGACTGCCGACTGCCGACTGCCGACTGCCGACTGCCGACTGCCGACTGCAGGGGCCCAGTCCACCCTCAATCCAGCGAGCCCCCGCCATGTCGTCATCCCCCGAGCGCAACGCCCCCCCACGCGGCCAACTCACCGTGCGCACCATCGCCATGCCCGCCGACACCAACGCCAATGGGGATATTTTCGGCGGTTGGGTCATGTCGCAGATGGACCAGGCAGGCGGCATCGCGGGCGTCGAGCGGGCCCAGGGGCGCGTGGTGACCGTGAAGGTTGACGCCATGACCTTCCTCGCCCCCATGAAGGTGGGCGATGTGCTGGAGGTCTATACGCAGGTGGAGAACATTGGCCGCACCTCCATGAAGATCCACATCGAAGCCTTCGCCCAGCGCTTCCAGACCACCCGCCGCGACAAGGTCACCTACGCGACCTTCACCTTTGTCGCCATCGACGACAGCGGCCGCCCCCGACCTATCCCGCCCCTTGCGCAGCCTGACAGTTGAACTGCGCGCCGGTTGTGTCTATCTGGACGCACGACCCCGTGGGTTCGCCCCCGGGCCGGTAGCTCAATGGTTAGAGCCGGCCGCTCATAACGGTCTGGTTGCAGGTTCGAGTCCTGCCCGGCCCACCACATAACCTGATGAGAATATTATAAAAATTGAATTTCTGCAGGGGTGGTGTCTGCGATGGCTCCTATTTTAACTGGCCGTCCCGCCCCACGGTAACAAACCGTTTACCGTCTTTGGCTAATCTGCGTTTGCCCACATGCAGGCGCGAGTACGGGTCCACAGGCCCACAGCACAGTCAGAGCCATAATATGACGCCCCCCAGCCACTTTGAGCCGTCCGTGACCGGCGCCGCCGCGCCGACCCCCAACCATGGCGCGGTGGTGCAGTTTCCCCGAAAGTTCCCCGTCGCCAGCACCCGCGAAGGCAAGCGCGCCGCCACCCTCTATCTCGAGCCCGAAGCCCTCAAGCAGCTCCAGTTCGTCGCGCTGGACGAGGGGGCGAGCCTGCAATCGCTCTTGATCGAGGGCGTCAACGCGGTGTTCGAGAAGCGCGGAAAACCACGCATCGCCTGACCCGCCTGCGTATGTGCGTTATCGATGATCACACGCCGCCAGCGCTCTCGTCTTTCTCGGACGTCACGCCGGGCGCGGCTGAGATCGCCTTAGCTTGACCGTTGACGGACCGTTGAGCGCCGCTTTCGAAGACGACCTCTCATCTTTGCCGCGAGGCGCAAAGCCCTTATAAGTCTCGCCGAGCCGTCGCAGCCATAGCGACGCTTCGGGAGAAACGCGCATGTTCTATCAGCCAGACCTCGATGATCACGGCCTTCCCTTCAATCCCTTCAAGTCCGTCATTGTGCCGCGTCCCATCGGTTGGATCACCACGGTGGATCTGCAGGGCCGCGTGAATCTCGCCCCCTACAGCCAGTTTCAGAACGTGGGCTTTGATCCGCCCTATATCCTGTTTTCGGCCTCGTCGGATCGCCACAAGCATACCGCCGCCAATTGCATGGACACTGGCGAATTCGTCACGAACATGGCGACCTATGATCTGCGCGAGGCCATCAACATCACCTCGCAAACCGTCGAGGCCGGCGTCAATGAGGCGGAGCTGGCGGGGCTGGAACTTGTGCCTTCAAGACTTGTGAAGCCGCCGCGCGTGGCCGCGTCTCCGGTGCATCTCGAATGCAAGTATTATTGCTCCATGGCGCTGCCCGGCCGCACCCCCGGCGCGCTCGATACGGTCGTCGTCGGTCGTGTGGTCGGCGTGCATATTCACGATGATTTCATCACGCCGGACGGGCGCATCGACGTCCTCAAGATACGCCCGCTGGCGCGCATGGGATACATGGACTACACGTCTGTGACCGATATGTTCGAAATGAAACCGGATGGTCTCGGCGGCGAGCGGCTCAGCAAGGGGCTGCAAGGCTTGCCACGCAAGCGTTGGTGAGCCCGTCTGTTGAGACGACAGGATAGAGTTCCAAGGGGAGATGCAGAATGAAGGCGCCAAAGGTTCTAGCGGCGGCATGGCTTGGCTTGACGGTCTGGGGCGGCGCCTCGGCCTTCGCCGCTGATGCGGTCGAGGACTTCTATCGGGGCAAGACGATTTCGCTCTGGGTCGGCTATGGCACGGGCGGCGGCTATGACAATACGGCGCGGCTCTTCGCTCCCCATTATGGCGATTATATCCCCGGCAAGCCCCGCGTGGTCGTGCAGAATGTGACGGGCGCCGGGAGCCTCCTCGCCGCCAACAATCTCTATAATGTCGCGCCCAAGGACGGAACGGTCATCGGTCTCTTCTCTTCGACGGTGGCGATGATGCCGCTCTATGGCGATCAGAACGCCAAGTTCGATACGCAGAAATTCGGCTGGATCGGCAATATCCATCGCGACCTCCATTCCTGCGGCGTCTGGCGCGGCGCGGGGCAGGACATCCGCACCTTGCCGGATCTGATCGCGGCCAAGACCACGGTGGTCTTTGGCTCTGATGGCGGCGATGCGCCGCTCACCCGCTGGGCGCTCTTCATGAAGAATGTGCTGGGCGCCAATCTCAAGGTCGTCGCGGGCTACAAGGGCACGCGCGAGATCAATCTCGCCATGCAATCGGGAGAAGTGGGCGGCAGTTGCGGCATGTTCGAATCGACCGTGCGCACGGCCTATCTCACCGATTATCAGAAGGGCGATCTGCGCCTCTTCGTGCAGACCGGCTACAAGCGCAACGCGCCCTTCTTCGGCGACGCCACCAATCTCTATTCCCTGTTCAAGACGGAAGAAGAGGTGCAGATGGCGCGTCTGGTCTTCGGCGTGAACGAGATCACCCGTCCCATCACCGCGCCCCCCGGCGTACCGGCGGACCGTCTCGCCGCGCTGCGCAAGGCCTTTGTGGCCGCCATGAAGGACCCCCGCATGATCGAGGACGCCAAGCGTCTGGGGCTTGAGCTCGACCCCATGCCGGCGGAGGAGTTGATCAGCGAGTTGGACGCGCTATTCAAGACGTCCAAGGAGATCGTCGCCAAGTCAAGTGTGGCCACCAGCACGCCTTGACGCCCTCAGGCGTGGGCGGCCACCCAGTCGCTGACGACCTGATTGGTCATCTCCGCTGCCTGCCAGGGGAAGCCGTGGGATTGGCCTTCGAGGATCCTCAGCGTAGCGCCCTTCATGCGGCTGATCATGGCGTTGGCCTGAACCACATGGTTC
>CAMDOY010000429.1 GCA_945903655.1 Rhizobium sp. Q54
ATAGGCCTCGCGCATGAGGTTGCGCAGATCCGTATAGTGCCAGGCCTCGATGCGGCGGTGGGGCAGCCCGCGTTCGTGGAAACAATCGAAGGCGCGGGTGCGCTGGCCGCGCACGGCGTCGCCGCCGGGCAGGCTCGCGCGGCTCTGGGTAAAGGCGTCCGCAAGGGCCGTCTCGGCCTTGGTGCGGATGGCGGGGGGACGCGGGGTCATGGCCGCCTCACGCCGCATCCGCGACATAATCGCGGTAGCCGTTCTTCTCCAACTCGTGCGCCAGTTCCTTGTCACCGGACTTCACGATGCGACCAGCGGAGAGGATATGCACGCTGTCGGGCACGATATAATCAAGCAGGCGCTGATAATGGGTGATGACCACAAAGGCGCGGTCGGGCGAGCGCAGGGCGTTGACGCCCTCGGCGACGATGCGCAGGGCGTCGATGTCGAGGCCAGAGTCCGTCTCGTCGAGGATTGCGACCTTGGGCTCCAGCAGCACCATCTGCAGCACTTCCATGCGCTTCTTCTCGCCGCCGGAGAAGCCGACATTGAGCGGACGGCGCAGCATGTCCTGAGACACGCCGAGCTTGTCGGCGGCGGCGCGCACGCGCTTGATGAAATCAGGCGTGGTCAGCTCCTCCTCGCCGCGCTGCTTGCGCTGGGCGTTCATGGCCGCCTTGAGGAAGGTCATGGTGGTGACGCCCGGGATTTCCAGCGGATACTGGAAGGCGAGGAAGATGCCCTTGGCTGCGCGCTCATTGGCCTCCATGGCGAGAATATCTTCACCATTGAGCATGATCGAGCCGCCCGTGACCTCATAGCCCGCGCGGCCCGCGACCACATAGGAGAGCGTCGATTTGCCCGAGCCGTTCGGCCCCATGATGGCGGCGACTTCGCCCGCCTTCACACTGAGCGAGAGCCCTTTCAGGATGTCCTTGCCATCGATGTTGGCGTGGAGATCGGTGATGTCGAGCACGGTTCATTCCTTCACAAGGGGGTTCGGCGAGGCGCCGGAAATGGGGGGACGAGGGACGCGGGCTGGATCAGCCCACGCTTCCCTCAAGGCTCACGGCGATGAGCTTTTGCGCTTCGACGGCGAATTCCATCGGCAACTGCTGAAGCACGTCGCGCACGAAGCCGTTCACGATGAGGGCGGTGGCCTCCTCGCCCGAAAGACCGCGCTGCATGCAGTAGAACAGCTGATCGTCGGAGATCTTGGAGGTGGTGGCCTCATGCTCAAAAACCGCGCTGGCGTTGCGGCTCTCGATATAGGGCACCGTATGGGCGCCGCAGGTCTGCCCGATCAGCAGGGAGTCGCAATTGGTGAAATTGCGCGCTCCGCTCGCCTTGCGATGAGCGAAGACCTGGCCCCGGTAGGTATTGTCCGAATGCCCGGCAGCGATGCCCTTGGAGATGATGCGGCTGGAGGTGTTCTTGCCCAGATGCAGCATCTTGGTGCCGCTATCGACCTGCTGATGCCCGTTGGAGATGGCGATCGAATAGAACTCGCCCCGCGACTCGTCGCCCCGCAGGATGCAGGAGGGATATTTCCAGGTGATGGCCGAGCCGGTCTCCACCTGCGTCCACGAGATCTTCGACCGGTCGCCCCGGCAATCGCCGCGCTTGGTGACGAAGTTGTAGATGCCGCCCTTGCCCTCGCTGTCGCCAGGATACCAGTTCTGGACCGTGGAATATTTGATCTCGGCGTCTTCGAGCGCGATCAATTCCACCACCGCCGCGTGCAGCTGGTTCTCGTCGCGCTTGGGCGCGGTGCAGCCTTCGAGATAGCTCACATAGGAGCCCTTGTCGGCGATGATGAGCGTGCGCTCGAACTGGCCGGTGTTCTTCTCGTTGATGCGGAAATAGGTCGACAGCTCCATCGGGCAGCGCACGCCCGGCGGAATGTAGACGAAGGATCCATCAGAGAAGACGGCGCTGTTCAGCGTGGCGTAGTAGTTGTCGGTGACGGGAACCACCGTGCCCAGATATTTGCGCACGAGCTCGGGATGGGTCTGCAGCGCCTCGGAGATCGGGCAAAAGATCACGCCAGCCTTGGCCAGCTCAGCCTTGAAGGTGGTGGCGACCGAAACCGAGTCGAAGACCGCGTCCACAGCCACGCGCCGCTCCGCCGCCCCCTCGACGCCCGCGAGGATTTCGCGTTCGCGCAGGGGAATACCCAGCTTCTCGTAGGTGCGCAGCAGCTCGGGATCCACCTCGTCGAGGGACTTGGGACCAGGCGAGCGCTTGGGCGCGGCGTAGTAGTAGAGATCCTGGAAGTCGATCTTGGGATAGTTCACGCGGGCCCAGACGGGCTCCTGCATGGTCAGCCAGCGCTTGTAGGCGTCGAGGCGCCACTGGGTCATCCACTCCGGCTCGTCCTTCTTGGCCGAGATGAAGCGCACGATGTCCTCGTTCAGCCCCTTGGGGGCCATGTCGGACTCGATGTCGGTGACGAAGCCATATTTATAGGCGTCGACATCGACGGACTTGACCTTATCGACTGTCTCCTGGACCGCCGCCATTGCTGTTCTCCTCACCCAACCGGTTTCAAGGACCGGCGGTTCAGGCCTATGATGTCTTCAAGGAGTTTACGAACCCCTGCCCCATCCCGATCACAGGGATGGCTCAGGTCCGCAAGCCCCGTCGCTCACGAATAGTCCTTACCGTCTTTTGGACCGTCTCGCAAAAGCGTTCGAGGTCACTTTCTCGCGTGGACCATCCCAAACTCACCCGCAGGGCGCATTTCGCCAGATCCGCCCCCACCCCCATGGCCTCCAGCACATGGGAGGGACGCACCTTGCCAGACGAGCAGGCCGAGCCCGAAGACACTGCAAAGCCCGCCAGATCCAGCGCAATCAGCAGCGTTTCCGCCTGCAGGCCCGGCAGGGCGAAGCAGCTTGTATTGGGCAGGCGAGGCGCCCCTCGCCCGAAAATCGATGCCTCGGAAAAAGACTGAAGCAGGGCGCTTTCGAACCCGTCGCGCAGCTTCGCCAGCCGCGCCATCTCGTCGGCCTGCGGCGATGCGACCAGCGCCGCAGCCCCAAAGCCTGCCACGCCAGCGGGGTTTTCCGTGCCCGAGCGCACCCCCCGCTCCTGCCCGCCGCCCCGAATCAGCGCCTCCTCCATATGGAGATCCCCCCGGGCGAATGCGAGCGCCCCCACGCCCTTGGGCCCGCCAATCTTGTGCGCCGAGACGAAAATGGCGTCCGCGCCCAGCGCCAGAGGGCTCGTCTCCATGCGCCCCAGGGACTGCACGGCGTCGCAGACCAGCAGCCCGCC
>CAMDOY010000430.1 GCA_945903655.1 Rhizobium sp. Q54
GGGCAAGCTCTGGTCCTATTACGTCCGCAAGGGCGTCAAGCAGAACGCCATCCCCGGCGACTGGGACATCTGACCCAGCGCCTCCGATCCCGAAAGGACAGATCATGCAAACCCTCACAAGGCTCGCGCTCGGCGCCGCTTTCGTAACCCTGGCCGCTCTTCCCGCCTTCGCCCAGGACAAACTCAAGGTCGCCGTCGGCCAGCGCGGCGTCTGGGAAAACTCCGTCTCGGAGCTCGGCCAGGACGCGGGAATCTTTAGGAAGCATGGCCTTCAACTCGAAGTGCTCTACACCCAAGGCGGCGGCGAGACCCAGCAAGCCGTGATCTCCGGCAGCGTGGATCTGGGCATCGGGGTCGGGACCTACGGGGTCATGGGCGCCTTCTCCAAGGGCGCGCCCGTGCGCATTCTGGGCGCCACCATGCGCGGTTATTATGAATTCTGGTATGTGCCGGCGACCTCGCCCCTCAAGACCATGAAGGACGCCGAGGGCAAGACCATGGCCTATTCGACCTCGGGCTCGTCCACCCAGGTCATGGTCATGGCCCTGTCCAAGATGGCGGGCGTCACCACAAAGCCCACCGCCACCGGCAGCCCGCCCTCCACCTTCACCCAGGCCATGAGCGGCCAGGTGGACATCGGCTGGACCGCGCCGCCCCTCATGCTGGACGCGCTGGAGACAGGCCGCATCCGCGTGCTCGCCAAGGGCGATGAAGTCCCCGAGTTCCGCAACCAGCCCGTGCGCGTGATCCTCGCCAACGCCGGATCGCTGGAGAAAAACCGCGACGCCATGGCCCGCTACATGGCCGCCTATCGCGAGACCATCGAATGGCTCTGGTCGAGCCCGGACGCGATCAAGGCCTATGCCAAATGGGCCGAGGTCTCCGACCAGATCGCGATCCGCACCCGCGACGAATTCGTCCAGAAGGACCGCGCCAATCCCGACAAGATGGAGGGAATCGCGGAGATGAACGAGGACGCGGTGAAGCTAAAGTTCATTCCCGCACCCCTCACAAAGGATCAACTGAGCACTCTGGTTCAGTTGCAGCCCGTTAAGAAATAAAGAGAAATTTCACTTTAGCATCGACCGCGAATCATTGTGGTCAATAAGGGGAAATCAGATGAAAACGCCGCCAGGCCAGGAACCAGCTCTCTTCATTCCCGGCTTGCGCCGCTTTTATGACCACGCCATCCCCCTGTCATGGGTGGTGGTGCGGTTAGGGGTCGGCTGGAACCTCGCGGTGCATGGCTATGGTAAGGTCATGCGCGGTATGGAGGCCCAGACGGCGGCGTTGGACAAGACCATGCCGTGGGCGCAGGAGTATAATTACGCCCTCTCCCATCTCCTGCTCTTCGTGGAAGGGCTTGGTGGCCTCTGCATCATGCTTGGCCTCTTCACCCGTTTCTTCGCGGCGGCCAACGCCATCGAAATGGCCTTCCTGACCTTCGTCATCTACTGGGGCAATGGGTTCGGCTGGCTGAACAAGGGCTACGAATTCGTGCTGCTCTGGGGCTTGATGTGCTTCGCCATCTCGCTGCGCGGCGGCGGGCCATGGTCGCTGGACCGGTTGCTCGGCAAAGAGCTCTGAAAAAGCCCGGTCGGCGCGGGAAACCGTTGCCGACCGGCGCGCTCCGCACTAATGTGTAGAGACCTAAGAACAATGAGTCCCAGCCTGAGGCCCAATCTCGGCTGGCGATTTGATTTGCATTTCAGGAGTTATTCCTCATGACGGCAGTGGCGACAGGCCCGGACACCGAAACCACCCGCTCGTTCGCCGAAGTCTGGCTCATTTCCATCGGCCACGCCCTGACCCATTGGTATCCCTCGACTTTCTATGTTCTCGCCCCGGTCATCGGCCATGAGCTGGGCCTGAGCTACACCCAGATCGCCTCGATCACGGCGGCGCAGGCCTTCGCGGGCGCCCTGTCGAACATCCCCGGCGGCATCATCGTCGACTCCATGGGCCGCAAGGGCCTGCTCATGGCCCTCTCGCTGGCCTGGATCGGCTTTCCCTACATGATCATGGCCGCCACCCACGCCTACTGGATGCTGGTGGCCTGCGCGATCCTGATCGGCGTCGGCAACACCATCTGGCATCCCACGGCGATCCCGACGCTGGCCAACCGCTTCCCCCACCGCAAGGGGCTGGTGGTGTCGATCCACGGCATGGGCGGCAATGTGGGCGATGCGGTGGCGCCCTTCGTGGCGGGCATGCTGCTCAGCGGCGTGGTGATTGGCGGCGTCGCCATCAATTTCAATTTCACCTGGCGCGAGGTCATGGTGATCAATGTCGTGCCCGGCATTTTCATGGCGGTGGCGATCTTCTGGATGCTGGGTAAGCTGCAGCTGGAGGGCAAGGCGAAGAGCCCTGACCGGGGCATGGCCTTCACCTCGGTTTTGCGCGGATTTCGCGACCTGTTGAAGAACCGGACCCTGATGCTGCTGGCGACGAGTTCCTCGTTCCGCTCCATGACCCAGGGCTCCCTGATGGTCTTCGTGCCGCTCTATCTCGCCAACGCCATGGGCTATGAGCCCTGGGCGGTAGGCATGGCCATGATGGGCCTGCAAACCGCCGGGTTCATCGCCGCGCCCATCGCCGGCGCCATGTCCGACAAGGTCGGCCCGCGCAGCATCATGATGTCGAGCATGGCCATGACGGCGGTGGTGCTGTTGCTCATGATCTTCTCGGGCGGCACGCCCATGTTCGTCTTCTTCGTGGCGGTGCTGGGCTTCTTCCTCTTCGCCATCCGCGCGGTGCTGCAGGCCTGGACGTTGGACGCCGCCCCCAAGGGCATGGGCGGCTCGGCGATTGGGCTTCTGTTCGGATTTCAGTCCGTGGGCGGCAGCATCGGGCCGCTGGTCTGCGGCGTCATGGCCGATCAGTTCGGGCTCATGTCGACCTTCTATTTCATGGCCGTCACCATCGTGATCGCCAATATGTTCGTCTTCATCATCGCCAAGCCCGAGGCGCAGGCCGCCTGACGCGACACAGCGCCGCCTTCCCCAAGGGGGCGGTCATTGGCTTTGCGCCTCGTGCGGGCGAATGCTAGACTGCGCGTCAATGGATCATCTGGGCGAAGAGCCCCCAAGGGATGGAGCTTCCGATGCAAACCACCGTTTCTGAAGGCGTTGCCGCGACCCGCAAGCAATACTACGACACCCTCGCTCCCCAGTCCCTCGCCCCCCTGTGGGAAGTGCTGAAGGGTCTGGTGCCCACCGAGCCCAAGAGCAAATTCGCCCCCCATGTCTGGCAATTCGCCAAG
>CAMDOY010000431.1 GCA_945903655.1 Rhizobium sp. Q54
ATGATCTGATCCTGAACGCCCACCGCCTCGCGGCCTCCACGGGCCAGAATGAATTGACAGATGATGGCGCGGTCGCCGAATGGGCGGGCCATGCGGTCCATGTTTTCGAGGGAGATCCCGCGAATATGAAAGTCACGAATCCCGAAGACTTCGCCGCAGCGGAGGCCCGCCTGTTGGGGCAGCTGCTGGATATCCGCACCGGGCAAGGCTTCGATGTCCATGCCTTCACTGAGGGCGATCAGGTCTGGCTGGGCGGGGTCTCCATTCCCCACAGCAAGGGCCTGCTGGGCCATTCGGACGCCGATGTGCTCATGCATGCAGTGACGGACGCGATCTATGGGGCCTTGGCCGATGGGGACATCGGCGCCCATTTCCCGCCCTCGGACCCCCAATGGAAGGGGGCCGCCTCGGACATTTTCCTGCGTCATGCGGCCCAGCGGGTGCGCGAGCGCGGCGGCATGATCGCCCATGTGGACGGCACCGTGATCTGCGAGGCCCCCAAGGTCGGCCCCCACCGCGACGCCATCCGCGCCAAGCTGGCCGAGATCATGGACGTGGATGTGTCGCGGGTTGCGGTGAAGGCCACGACGTCAGAACAACTGGGCTTCACCGGCCGCCGCGAAGGCATCGCCGCCATGGCGCTGGCGACGGTGCGGCTGCCCGCTTGATACTGGAAAGACCGACGATGCCTTCACCCTTCGACGACGCCCTCCTCGCCCGCGCCACCGCGCTGATCAAGGCCTATGCCGCGCGTGGCGAGATGATCGCAACCGCCGAATCCTGCACTGGCGGCCTGGTGTCGGCCTTGCTCACCGAAATCGCGGGCTCATCAGCCGTCGTGGACCGGGGTTTCGTCACCTATTCCAATGAGGCCAAGCAGGATCTGCTGGGCGTGCCAGAGGCCACTCTGGCGGCCCATGGCGCTGTCAGCGAGCCAACCGCCCGCGCCATGGCGGAGGGGGCGCTGGCGCGGTCGCGCGCCCATGTGACGGTGGCGATCACTGGCGTTGCAGGCCCCGGCGGCGGCAGCGCCGAGAAGCCTGTCGGCCTCGTGCATTTCGGCTGCGCCCGGCGCGGGGGCGAGACGCAGACCGTCGAAAAGCGCTTCGGCGATCTCGGCCGCACGGAGGTGCGCCGCGCCGCCCTGCTCTGCGCCCTTGATTTGCTGGAGGGGCGGCTGTCCTGACCCTCAGAGTTCGTCGTCGCGGTGGAAGCCCATGGCCTCCTGCGCGGCGCGGTCGGAATAGCTGAAGATCACGCAATCCTCATTCGCCCGGAAGGCGAAGTCGCACCACGACGGCGCCACGAAAATATCGTGCTGGGAGAAGGCGAAACGCGTCCCCGCGATCACCACGGAGCCGGAGCCTTCCGCCACGTTGAACACGATATTCTCCGTGGTCCGCCAGGGCTTGCCTTCAAATCCCTTGGGCAGGAACTGCATGAAGGCCGCCATGGTCGGGAAGGGATATTTCCCGTTGCCGGGATTGGCGTAGCGCAGCTTGACGCCGTGCGAGGCGTGCAGGGCTTGCGACTTGTGCAGGTGATGCAGCGCCTCCAGCGTGCGGGCGTAGGGATATTTCAGCAGCGGCGAGGCGCCGCCCTGAACATAGTCCACCGGCAGCAAAGCCGAGCCAAAGGCGGCGGCGGAATCGCCCTCGGTGCGATAGAGCGGCTGGGTCTCGCCGGGGTAATCCTCGCGGAAGGTGGCGCCGAAGAATTTCGTGAAGGCGGAATCGAGCCCGTCCATCCACACCACCGGACCCGTGCCGATGTTTCCGTGATCATGCCAGGCCCAGTTGGGCGTCACGATGAAATCGCCGGGGCTGATCATGACACGCTCGCCATTGACGGCGGTATAGGCGCCCTCGCCCTCCACCACGAAGCGCAGGGCGTTGGGCGTGTGACGGTGGGCGGCGGCGATCTCGCCGGGCAGGATGATCTGCAGGCCCGTGAACAGGGTATTGGCGATGAAGCTGGAGCCGGGCATCTGCGGATTTTCCAGCATCAGCACGCGCCGGTCCGCGTCCTTGGTGCCGATGAGGTCGCAGGAGCGCAGGAGCTGGGGCCTTAAATCATCCCATTTCCAATGGTTTGGCACGCATGGCGAACCTGGTTTCTGAGAAACGGTGCGCTCCCACAGGGGGTTCAGCCCCATGGATTTGATATCCTTCGAGAAGACCGCGAGTTCGGGGGTATGGGCGGCGGTGGACATCGCGGGGTCTCCTCGATCAGGGAATGCGTCTGGCGCAAGGCTTCGACCACAGGCGCCGACTCGTCAAGCCCTAGGCCTCTTCGGCGGGCGCGGGATTGGTGGGCGCCGCAGCCAACTTGCGGCGGCCATAAACGAAATCCGCCCGCTTTTCGAAGGCTTCCGCGAATTTGCGGAAGGCGGTGTCGAACATGGAGCCCATGAGGAGCCCCAGGGTGCGGCTGCGGAATTCGTAATCGATGAAGAACTCCACGGCGCAGGCAGGCGTCGCCTTGCCCTCGTCGCGGAAGGTCCAGCGGTTTTCCAGATGGCGAAAGGGTCCGTCCACATATTCCACGAGGATCGAGAGGCTGGCGCGGTCGAGGGTTACGCGGCTGGTGAAGGTCTCGCGGATGGCGCGATAGCCCACCTCCATGTCCGCGACGATCACCTCCACCCCCTTCTCATCGGTCGTGCGACGGCGCACCCGCAGGCCCTGACACAGCGGCAGGAACTTCGGATAGGCCTCGACATCGGCGACGAGGTCGAACATGTCCGCAGGCGAATGGCGCACGCGGCGGATCGAGCGAAAGGACGGCATGGCGGACCCGGAGGAAAGTTGCGCCCTCATAGCACGGCGCGCGCCCTCTGCAAGGTCAGCATCAAGGCGACGGCTTGCCGCCCCCTTTGGCCAGATGATCCCCAAAGCCCCCGGCCTCCGGCAGGCGCGCGAGGAACTGGGTGATCTCGTGCCGTGAGCGCAGGATGAAGATGGTGCGGTTGCGCCGTTCCCGCTCGATGGTCCCCATGATGCGCGGGGCGACCTCGGTGGGGAAATTGAGAATGTCGCTGAACCGGGGCAGGCGCAGCCGCTCCACGATGCTCATGGAGGTCTTGCCGCTGACGGGAACACGGATGGCCCTGCGCAGCACCGCCAGCGCGCAGGTGGAGATGGGCAGATCGACCCAGATGAACCAGTCGGCCCGGGGCACGCGCAGGTCGAAGCTGGCGATGTCATTGCCGCTCATGACCCATTCCGGCCCCTCGGCGAGCTTGCGCACATGGTCGC
>CAMDOY010000432.1 GCA_945903655.1 Rhizobium sp. Q54
GGCGTAACCGAACTGGCCGAAATCGTAGCGGGTGCTGAGCACGAGGAAGCGCTCGCCATAGGTGAACCCGTCGAAGGTCACGTCCATGGACTTGCGCACCGCACTGCGCCCGCCATCGCAACCGACCAGATAGGCGCCGCGAAGGCTCTTGCGTCCCTCTGGGGTCTCGACGCCGACGGTGACGCCCTCACCATCCTGCGCGACCTCCATAACCCTATGCTGCATCAGCACTTCGCAGTCTGCATAGTCCTTGAGCAGATCCTGCAAGATGTAGCAGATCTTGTGCTGCTCCAGCATGAGGCGGAAGGGGAACTTCGTCTCCGATTCGAGGATGCCCAGCTGGAAATCAGCGATCACCCCCTGCTTGCGATCACGGTACTGATAATGGGTCACCTTGTAGCCACGCTCCATCATGGTGGGCGTGACGCCGATCTCGTCGAACATCTCCAGGGTCGGCGGATGGATGGTTCCCGCGCGCGGATCGTCGAAAATCCGGTCGCTTCCCTCCAAAATTGTGCAGGGAATCCCGCGCCGCGCCAGATTATAGGCCAGCGTGAAACCCACCGGGCCCGCGCCCGCAATCAGAACTCGCTTCTTGTCAGACATTCCATGCTCCATCCGGCGGGCAGCTAACAGCAGCCCGTCAGGCCCGTCAATGCATTGCAGCAGGCCCATGACTTGCACATAATGCGCCGACAGGAGAGCCCACCATGAATGAACCAGCGCCAAAGCCTCTGAAGCCTCAGGAACCCTGGATCGGATCGCGCGGACGCATCGGCGTCGTGCTGCCATCCACCAACATTGGCGTGGAATACGACTGCCAGCGCATCATCCCCGAAGGGGTCACCTGGCACTTTGGGCGGTTCTTCGTCGGCCAGCCGGACCTGTCCAGCGACAACATGTTCCTCGCCTTCATCGACGCCATCCGCGAGACCATCCCGGACGCTATCCGCGACATCATGACCTGCGAGCCCAGCTACATCATGATGGGCATGTCGGCGGAGACCTTCTGGGGCGGGCTTGAGGGCAATGTGGAGTTCGAGGCGCGCCTGCGCGATGGCATCGGCCCCGATATGGGCCTCACCAGCGGCGCAGCCGCGCTGAAAGCCGCCATCGACGCCTTCGGGGCGAAACGGGTGGCCGCCCTCACGCCCTATCAGAGCGTCGGAGACGAGCAGGTGCGGCGGTTTCTGGAGGAGTCGGGCTACGAGGTGACCAAGGTGGTGGGCCTCAAATGCGACACGGCGACCTCCATCGCCCACACGCCGCCCTCGGAGGTGATCGACGTGGTGCTGAACGAGCTTGATGGCGAGGATGTGGACATCATCGTGCAGGCTGGCACCAATCTGTCGACCATCGACATTTTCCCCACGCTGGAGAAGCAGCTCGGCAAGCCGCTCATCCCCATCAATGTCGCGACCATCTGGCACGCTCTGCGCGCGCATGGGATCAATGACAAATTCTATGGGCGCGGCTGGCTGCTGGAACGCTTCTGAGAGGTGAAAGGGGGCGCTCAGCCCCCTTGGACCCCTTGGCCTCAATGCAGCAGCGCCAGCAGGAAATGAGCCTTCGTATAGGAGCCAATCAGCACCGCAAGCCCCGCGAGACCAAGCCCGATGGAGCCCGCCGAGAACCACATGATCGAGGTCAGCAGGGTCACGGATGACAGCACGATGCCCAGCTGGATCAGCAGGGAGGCGACTTCGTAGGCATGATATTGCTCAAGATAGCCATCGCGCTTCGCCTCGATGTCCTTGGCTTTCTTGATCAGCTCCTTGCGGCCCTCGTTGGTGCTGGGCTCGCTTTCCCAGCGGTCGATGGTGGCCTGCCAGGCGGACATCTGCTTTTCAATCTCGGGCTTCGACGTGTCCGTCTGCAACTTCAGGGATTCCATGTTGGTGCGCAGCATGGTCTGGCGGATGGTCTTGGCCTGGAAGAAGTTCCAGGTGTCGCTCGCCTCGATGTTCAGCGCGAGGGCATGGGTCTGAGCGGATTTGCCGAGCATTTCGGACACCGCCAGAAACAGGGCGAGCACCGAGATCAGCAGGCCAATGAGCTTGTTGTTTCTATTGCCGTGAGCCGCCTCGTGCGTCGCCTCATGCGCAATTTCTTCCACGGCGCCAGACATGAGCTACTCCCCATAAGTGAGAATCATTAGGATAAGTGCTTAGAAACTACCATTGAAGGCAGGCGCGGCGCGAGTCAGGCCAAAGCCGGGAGACGCTCACAGCCCCCATAAAATGACCAATCGACAACAACTTGTGGCGCCCGCCCAACAGCATCGAAAATTCACGGAAACGTGACACCCGGCGCCACGACGCCGCTGCCGTCCGCAATGCAAAATGGCCGCCCCGGGGAGGCGGCCCCTACTCTTTCAGATCTGGCGCCTGAGGCCTCAGGCCATCTCGCGCACGGGCACGCGCTTGACCTCGTGGGCCTGCAGGATCGGCAGCACCTCGCGTCCGAAGCGGCGCACCTGCTCCAGGAACATCTTGTTGGGCATGGCGCCGAGATTCATGTTGATCAGCAGGTTGTTCGACCCCGCAGCTTCAGCCCGCTCGATCAGCTTGGCCGCGACCTCCCTAGGGGGGCCCCAGGCAAAGGCGCCGGAGTCGAGGTTACGGTCCACATCGCTCTGGTTCATGGCGCGGATCTTGGCGCGGTCCATGGCGGCGAAGGGGCGGTTCTCCGGGCGCACGTAATCGAAGGTCGAGCCCGCCTGATCAGGCCCCGGCGAGGGCGCCGTGGGATTGGCCGAGGGCAAGCTGCCGTGATGCCAGAGGGTCTGGTTGAAATAGAGGAAATAGGGCGAATATTCCTCCCGCGCCTGGGCCACGCTGGGCGCCACATAGGCGTCGGTGAAGAAGCAGATATGGTCCGGCGTGATCTCATGACCATGCTGGGCCAGCGACTTCGCGTAGAAGGAAACCACATCCTCCACCACGCCGCGATGGCTGGAGGCGATCACCGCGTTGAAATTGTGCTTGCCCGCATATTCGATGGTCTCCTTCGAACCGGTAAAGGGGATCCAGATGGAGGGATGGGGCTGCTGATAGGGGCGCGGCCAGATCGAGATATCCTTGTGCTGCCAGAACTTGCCCTCATAGGAAAAGAGCTTCTGGGTCCAGGCGCCCAGCACGATCTCCATGCCCTCCTCAAAGCGCGCCCGCGATTCCGACATGGGCACGTTGTAGACCCGATACTCGCGCGGCACGCCGCGCGCAAAGCCCGCCATGACACGCCCGCGCGAGATGCAG
>CAMDOY010000433.1 GCA_945903655.1 Rhizobium sp. Q54
GGCCGCTACATGACACTGGAAACCATTGCGCCGTTGAGCCATACTCCCCTCGTCGGGCTGCCTGCAGTGGCGACCTGACCAACCCGGCACAAACCGGTGAAGGCGGTGATCAAGCCGAGCTTGTTACACCACGCTGCGGGACACAACCAACGATCCAGCTGAAACGTGTCTGAACTGGCTGATCATTTCGATATCCGGCCCATCGCTGCAGATGACCGTTTGAACGGCCTGTCATTGGGCGACAGCAAATTCACGCCACTTAAAATTTTCCTGCAGAAACATGCCAGGACCTTAGAGGCGCAGAGCCTTGCGCGCACCTATGGGGTGTTTGAAACAGGCGGCGCCAAGGTCCTTGGCTACATAACGCTGGTATGCGGCGAAATCGTCGCCGATCCCGATGAGGTCAACCTCACAAAAGATCCAGCTTATCGATATCGACACTATCCTGCGGTCAAGATCGCACGGCTCGCAGTCGATAAAAATGTCCGAAAGAACGGGCTCGGCAAGGTGCTCATCGAACTCGCGTTGGGCATCGCGAAGGACCGTATAAGCACGGCTGCAGGATGCCGCTTTCTTGTCGTCGATTCAAAGCAGGACGCGGTGGAATTCTATCAAAAGCGTGGGTTTACGCTGCTGGGCACGCAGACCAACCTCATGCGGTCAGACCCCATCCTTTTCATCGACCTGCAGAAAGCCTGAGCGCCCTGACAGAACGCGGGCTTAAGCCGCCTACCGCTCGAACCTCGCGCTTCTTGTCCGCATGGTCACCATCTCCTCCGCCGCCGTAGGATGCACCGCCATGGTTGCGTCAAAGTCCGCCTTGGTGGCGCCCATCTTCACGGCGATGCCCAGCAGCTGCGCCATTTCGCCCGCGTCATGGCCCAGGATATGGACGCCCAGAACCCTGTCGGTCGTTCCATCCACCACGATCTTCATGATGGTCTTTTCCGCCCGGCCCGAGAGGGTCGCCTTCATGGGGCGGAAGCTGGTGCTGTAGATGTCCACGATGTCGAAGGCGGAGCGGGCCTCCTCCTCGCTCATGCCCACCGTGCCGATTTCCGGCGTGGTGAAGACGGCGGTGGGGATGGCTTCGTAGCCCACGACCACATCCTTGCCGCCGAAGACCGTGTCGGCGAAGGCGTGGCCCTCGCGGATGGCGACGGGGGTGAGATTCACCCGGTTGGTCACATCGCCCACCGCATAGATGGAGGGCACATTGGTGCGCGCATGGGCGTCCACCTTCACGGCCCCTGCCCCATCCAGCTCCACGCCCGCGCTCTCAAGGCCCAGACCCTTCGTGTGGGGCCTGCGACCGGTGGCCAGCAGCACCTGGTCGACATCCAGCGCATCGCCCGTGCTCAGGGTGACGCGATAGCCTGCGCCGCTCTTCTCGATCTTCGTCGGCAGAACGCCGAAATGGAAGTTCGCGCCCGCATGGGTCAGGGCGTCGCGCACGCCGTTGCGCATGTCGGCGTCAAAGCCGCGCAGCACATTGTCGGCGCGCATGGCCTGATGGACCTGAGACCCAAGCCGGGCGAAAACGCTGGCGAATTCCACCGCGATATAGCCGCCGCCCACCACGAAGAGACGCTTGGGGAAGACTTCGAGATCGAAGACTTCGTTGGAGGTGACGCAATGCTCCACCCCGGGAATCGCGGGCTCCATGATCGGCGAGCCGCCGGTGGCGACGAGGATATATTTGGCGGACATCTCGCGCCCGTCCGCCAGCAGCTTGACGCGATGGGGGCCGATGACTTCCGCCCGGCTCGCCACCATCTCGACGCCTGCGCGGCCGAGGTTGGCGCTGTAAAGGCCCGACAGACGGGTGATCTCTTTCTCCTTGGCGGCCACCAGCTTTGACCAGTCGAAGACGGGCTTTTGCGGGATCGTCCAGCCATAGCCCGCCGCATCCTCGAACTCATCGGCGAAGCGGCTGGCGTAGGCATAGAGCTTCTTGGGCACGCAGCCCCTGATGACGCAGGTGCCGCCAATGCGGAACTCCTCGGCCACCATGACCTTGGCGCCATAGCCCGCCGCGATGCGCCCGGCGCGCACGCCCCCAGATCCCGCCCCGATCACGAAGAGATCGACATCAAATTCGCTCATGGGGAGGGGCCTTTCAGGTTCGTGCAGGGTTAGTCAAAGTCCAAGAGCAAAGGCTCAGAGGTCGTGACCCTTTTTCTTCATCTCCGCGCGCACGCGGTCCATCATCCGCACCGAGACGGATTTGCTCCACTCGCCCATGGCTGGGCCCATATTGGCGAAGACGCCGGGCTGCACATCGACGAATTTCTTCCCGTTGGGGGAGTTAAAGAAAGCCAGCGCGTCCTTGCATTCCTGCTCGCTCATAAGCGTGGTGTAGACGACCCCTGCGAAGGTGATGATGTCGTCATTGTAGGCTGCGAACTCTGGTTGCAGGGCGTCAATGGTCGCCTTCAGATCCCGGGCGATTTCCGGACGGGTCTGGGACAGGTTGGCGTTGAGCTTGCCCGCCATGTCCGGCACCACGCCAAGGAAGGCCCTGGCGAGGCCCGAGGCCAAGACCAGCTGCCGCGCAGCGGCCAGATGGGAGGCGGCGGGGGCCGGAGGGGCTGCGGGCGCGGCGCCCGGAGGCGGCATGAAGGACCCGGACGGCAAAGGCGGCGTCTGCGCGCTCGCAGGAGAGCCTATCACGGCGCTGGCCAGGCAGGCCGCCAGAAACGCGCCAGCGAGGCGCAAGGAAAGTTGGTTCATCTGTCTTCGCTCCTTTGGGGCGCCTCAGGCGAGGTCGCCCATGATCTCCACGCCCGCCGCATCAGCCACGATGACGGCCCGCGCCAGACCTATGAAAAGTCCATGCTCCACAACGCCGGGCACGGATACCAGACCCGCAGCCAGACCCGGCGCGTCCGGAATCCCGCCGAAGGCGCAATCGAGAATGTAGTGGCCGCCATCGGTGACGAAAACATGGCCCGCCCCATCATGACGCAGACGAATGGCGCCCGTGCAGCCGACTTGGCCCGCCACCTTCGTGATCAACCGCCGGGTCGCCTCAAGCCCGAAGGGCACGACCTCCACTGGCAGGGGAAAGCGCCCGAGACGGTCCACCTGCTTGGAGCGGTCGGTGATGACGATCATGCGCGCGGAGGCCGCCGCCACGATCTTCTCGCGCAGCAAGGCGCCGCCGCCGCCCTTGATGAGATTGAGCGCGGGGTCGAACTCGTCAGCGCCATCCACGGTCAAATCAAGCTCGGGG
>CAMDOY010000434.1 GCA_945903655.1 Rhizobium sp. Q54
TGAGCTTTCAGGCTTTGGCTGCGGCGTCGAGAGCCTCGACCGCTGGCTGAGGGAGCGCGCGCTCGCAAACCACAAAAGCGGCGCGTCGCGCACCTATGTCGTTTGCGATGGGGCGCGTGTGATGGGCTATTACGCGCTGGCCTCAGGCGGCCTTGCGACCATGGACGCGACCCGTAAATTTCGGCGTAACATGCCCGATCCCATCCCGATCGCCATTCTAGGGCGGCTCGCCGTCGATCAGCGGCTTGCGGGCAAGGGACTCGGGCGGGCCCTGTTTCGCGACGCCGCCATGCGCGTCCTTTCCGCAGCAGATGTGATCGGGATACGCGGCCTGATCGTTCACGCCATTTCGACCGACGCTGCAGCGTTCTACCATGCGCTGGGATTGAGCGCGTCACCGCAGGATCCCCTGACGATGATGGTGACGCTGGATGAATTGCGGGCGGCGATGGGATAGGCGCCAGCGACCCTCACCCCAACCGCCCAGCCGCCTTCACCCGCCCGATCAAGGGCAGCAGCGCCGCCAGCTCCGGCCCCTGATCGCGGCCCGTGAGGGCGAGGCGCAGGGGATGGAAGAGGGCCTTGCCCTTCTTGCCCGTGGCCTCCTTGAGGGCGCTGGTCCATAGGCTCCAGGTCTTATCGTCCCAGGGCTCGGGGGGCAGCAAGGCGAGGGCCTCAGCCAGATAGGCGGCGTCCTCGACCACCGGGGCGATCTCGCCCTCCACCACCCGCCACCAGATGGCGACATCGAGGAAGGTCGTGAGATTGCCGCGCACCGCCAGCCAGAAGGGCTCGGCGCGATGGCCCACGATGTCATGGGCCGCCAGCCGCTCGCGCACCGCTTCATATTCGAGGCCATGCAGGGTGCGGGCGGAGAGGGAGTCGAGCTCGGCGGGGTCGAACTTGGCGGCGCCGCGCGAGGTATGGGTGATGTCGAACTTCGTCTGCAGATCGTCCAGCGAACGCACAGGCGCCACCGAATCCGAGGAGCCGGTCAGCACCGCCAGCGCCGCCACCGCCAGCGACTCGACGCCAGCCTCGCGCAGGCCCGCGATGGAGAGGGCGCCGCTGCGCTTGGACAGGCCCTCGCCAGACGACGAAGTCAGCAGGTTGTGATGGGCGAAGCTGGGGGCATGGGCGGGATCGCCCAGGATCTCGAAGAGCTGCAGCTGCACCGCCGTATTGGTGACGTGGTCCTCGCCCCGGATCACATGGGTGACGCCCAGCTCGATGTCGTCCACGACCGAGGGGAGCGTGTAGAGCCAGCTGCCATCCTCGCGCATGAGCACGGGGTCGGAGAGGGAGGCGCAATCGATATGGCTGTCCCCGCGCACCAGATCGGACCAGGCCAGGGTGCGCGCCTCCAGCTTGAAACGCCAATGGGGCCTGCGCCCCTGCGCCATCAGGGCCTCCCGGTCGGCGTCGGTGAGAGCGAGGGCCGCGCGGTCATAGACCGGGGGCAGGCCCCGGCCGATCTGCCGCTTGCGGCGCCGGTCGAGCTCGTCGGGGGTTTCGAAACAGGGATAGAGGCGCCCCATCTCCTTCAACCGCTCGGCCGCCGTCGCATAATGGGCGAATCGGTCGGACTGGCGCACGACGAGATCAGGCGTCGCCCCCAGCCAGGCCAGATCCACCTCGATGGCGTCGGCATATTCGGCCTTGGAGCGCTCGAGGTCCGTATCATCGAAGCGCAGCACGAAACGCCCGTTGTGGCGGCGCGCGAAGAGATAGTTGAACAGGGCCGTGCGCGCATTGCCAAGATGGATGCGGCCAGTGGGGGAAGGCGCGAAACGGACGACGGGAGAGCGCATGCGGAACCTTGGGGCTTTGGCGCCCGGCTGACGCGGGCGCTCCTTTCTGACCCAAGCGGGATCAAATGTTAAGCGGAACTCGCAAGCAAGGCCCGCCCTGGCGGATCAACGGGGCGGATGGGGGAAAGGTTCGGGGGATAATTTGAGTCAAACCTTGAGCTTTCCGCCCGCAATTTCGCCAAGCCTGGCCGCAAATTCAGGCGCTCGCCCATCTTTGCTAAACCACGAATCACGCTACACTCATCTGGTCGTTAACAACCGAAAGGAGGTGATCCTGTGTCTCATTGTCCTACGCCGCAGTCGTCGGTAACTGGGATCCGGATTCCTGCTTGCGTGGAGTCCCGCCCCGCGTGAGCGGCGCCTCGTGGTCCCACCGGACTGCGGTCATGACAATGGAAAGGCCGTCCCTCGGGGCGGCCTTTCTCTTTTCAAGCACAGGCGCTGAAAAGCCCCCTACTCCTCAAACCGCTCCGCCCCACCGCTGATCTTGCGCGGCGCAATCGACTCATCCGGTAATAACGCCGCCGCGCCGGGGTCGCGGAAGCGGTTGACGATGGGGTAGCGGCGGTCGCGGCCGAAATTCTTTTTCGTCACCTTCACGCCGGGGGCCGCCTGGCGGCGCTTATATTCGGCGATGTAGAGCAGGCGCTCCACCTTCTTCACCACGTCCAGCTCATGCCCGCGCGCCACGATGTCGGAGACGCGCATCTCCTTCTCCACGAGACATTCCAGGATATCGTCCAGCACCGCATAGGCAGGCAGGGAATCCTCGTCCTTCTGGTTGTCGCGCAGTTCGGCGGAGGGCGGCTTGACGATGATGTTATGGGGGATCACCTCCCCGTCCGGCCCCATGGCGCCGAGCGGCTTCCAGCCATTGCGCAGATGGCAGAGGCGGAAGACCTGCATCTTGTAGAGGTCCTTGATGGGGTTGAAGCCGCCGTTCATGTCCCCATAGATGGTGGCGTAGCCCACGCTCATCTCCGACTTGTTGCCGGTCGTGACGAGCATGGGGCCGAATTTGTTGGAGATCGACATGAGCAGCGTGCCGCGCGCGCGGCTTTGCAGATTCTCTTCAGTGGTGTCGCGCGAGCGGCCCGCAAAGAGCGGCGCCAGCACCGCCTCCAGCCCCTCCACCGCCGGGGCGATGGGCAGAGTGTCATAGCGCAGCCCCAGCGCCGCCGCGCAGGCCTCAGCATCCTGCAAAGACTCGCCGGAGGTGAACTTGTAGGGCAGCATCACGCAATGGACGCGCTCCGGCCCCAGCGCATCCACCGCCATGGCCGCGCAGAGGGCGGAATCGATGCCGCCCGACAGGCCCATGATGACGCCGGGAAAGCCGTTCTTGTTCACATAATCGCGCAGGCCCAGCACGCAGGCCGCATAATCGGCCTCGTCGCCCTCCACAACCACCTCGCGCGGG
>CAMDOY010000435.1 GCA_945903655.1 Rhizobium sp. Q54
TGTCCCGCCATCAAAAGGCGTTCAAAGCCGGTTCAGCGGTACACTTTGCCTCTGCTGTTTATACCGGAGAAGCAGCGACCATCCAAGATATTGCTAGGGCCGAGAAGGTCTCAACCCAGTTCGTAGGGCCCATCATGCGACTGGCGTACCTGTCGCCGGACGTGCTCGAGCGCTTGCTGCTGTGGCGGGAGGCGCCGTCTGCCACGCTTTTACAGATGATCGAGGCGACCTATCTGCCATGGGCGGAGCAGATGGGGAGGCTGTTTGAGTGCCCCGGAACCAAGACCGGCTCTATCGAGATACGTTGTCTCTGGAGGCCACATGACCCCCGTCCCATCAGCAGCGAAATCTTATAATGTACGGATGATATGGGGCGACTAAAGTGCGTTTCACAGCTTTTGATGATTGGGGAGGTGGCTGCTACTGCTCGGCCTAGGGTGGAAGCAAGGTGTTAGAGCCGAAACCGGGCATGACGGCGATTACTGTGAATAAGCGTGATGTCCTCCCAGACGCTATCCGGTCGATCATGGAGGCGGTCAAGTTCGGCGAGTTAGACATCCAGATCGAGGATGTGGCGGTAAAGGGCACTGCCGAATTGCGACTCAAGGGTCCACTTAGAGAGATGAAGCGGGCTGGTTGATAACTTCTAAGGACGCGGCTCCCGTTGAAAAGACGGGAGCGGCTCTTCCACTGCTTGCCAAGTAGTCTCTCCTTTACTTTCGTGAAGGGAGACACCTATGTCGACACAACATTGGCAAGACGCTTCGAATTCTTATTCACCTAACAATTTTTTCGCGAGCGAGATCGCGTCAGAAGAAGAAGAGACCATTTCTTTTGCTACTTTTTCGAGTGTTGCGCCTGACGTTGTTTCAATGGGTAATTTCAGTTGTTCAGCTTGGGCGATGAAGGCGGGATCTACCATCGTCTTATCAAAGGCTGATCGTAGCAACTCTACGCGATCTGGCGGGACACCTGGCGGAAGGAACACGGCCCGTGAAAATTCATTTGCACCAGAGATAACAAGCACTGCGGCCTTTTGATCTTGCGTGCTGGCAAGCTCTAAAAGTGTCGGAACCTCTGGAATAAGTGGATCGCGGGTTAATCCATCCACAACCAGAGGGGTCAATTTCTTCTCGCTGATATAGGAAGGTGTCTGGGCGACGACGCTAACCCATGATCCGCCACGGGCCTGGATTTCATTGCGCTCCATAGCAAGATTGAGGTCCGCGACACCATTGTAGCCGAGCACTATTTTAAATTTGGTTCCCGCCAGAATATTCAGAGCCTGCGGTACAATATAAGTGGGCGAGTTCCGACCAGTCGCGCCAACTATAACCTCTTTTTTCCTAGATTCTTCCAAGTTTTGCGCTGGCGCGGTATGCCAAACTGCTAAAACATTACGCAGATTAGCCATATTGCCAACCCAGCGCCATCTCGACACATCGTATTTTCCTGCAACTGATGGTTCAGTCAGCTGACTTATGACGTTTGTGTGTTGGGTCATCCCGATAAAAGTGCCGTCCTTGGGCACGCTGTGCTCCATTTGAACGGCGGTAGAAATCCCGCCCCCGACGCCCCCGGCCATCTTGACGATGATCTGGGGATTTCCACGAATGTATTGCGGCATATGAGCGGCTAACAAGCGAGCGTAACTGTCGTAACTTCCGCCCGCGCCTGCGCCCACGATGAAGCTAATGGTCTTGCCTTGGTAGAAATCGTTGCTGGCTTGCGCCTGAGCGCCGGAAGGCAGAAAGCAAACCAACAGAACCCCCAGAACTGCGATATGGTTCCTGCTCACCGTTTGCCTCCCCCTTGCATATCCTTTAGAACACAATGCTACATTCAGATCAAATCTCAAGTGGGGGAGTCGTCGCTGTGGAGGAGAAAGTAACGTTTGTGTCGGACGGTTTCAGGCTTCCGGGCGCAATAGGGTTCCCTAGCGATATGGGTCCCCGGGAAACGCGTCCCGCGATGATCGTTCTTCATGGATTTGGGAGTAACAAGAATGCAGGAAACGTTCAAATTCCCTGCAAAATGTTAAATGACTGGGGCTACATCACTCTTCGATTTGATATGAGATCTTGTGGTGATAGCGAAGGAGAATTCGGACATATCCTGTGTTTGGATCAGGTCGCTGACACCCGGCATGCGCTCGCTTTCCTGCAAACACATCCCTCTGTCGATGCGGATCGAATTGGTGTGATGGGCAGCAGCTTCGGCGCCGCCGTCGCACTTTACGCCGGTAGCATTGATGACAGATTCGGTTGTGTCATTTCCTCTGGCGGATGGGGTGACGGAGAACGGAAGTTTCGCGGTCAGCATCCAGGCGAGACTGCATGGACGAAGTTTTTGAATATGCTGGAACAAGGCCGTAAATATAAGGAAGCGAACGGGCGTTCCATGATGGTAGATCGGTATGACATCGTCCCTGTTCCCGATCGTATGCGCCATCATATTCTCGAAAAATCCGTAGACATATTCCCCGTGGACACCGCACAAAGCATGTTCGATTTCAAGGCGGAAGAAGTGATTGAGAAACTGAGCCCGCGTCCTCTTCTGCTTTTGCACAGCTCAGTCGATTCGGTGACGCCGACAGAGCAATCCATGCGGCTGTTCGAACGCGCCGGAAAGCCCAAGGATCTGCATCTTTTCAACGAGACTGATCACTTCATGTTTGCTGAATCCATGCCGCGTGTTCGCGCCGTTGTCAAAGACTGGCTGGACCGCTATTTTCCCGTTAAAGCTTGAAGAAGGGTGGAAAGATGGCTCTCGACAATACATCGATTCAACGTCCGCTCACGGTCGTTCCGCCCCTGACGCCTTTTGATGAAAATTTGAGGGTTGACTATAAAAATCTCGCCCGCGTCATCGATTACGTCGTGGACGATTGCAATGCGAGCATCGTTGTCGCTGCTGGCGTCGAAGCGCAAGAATATCAGTACCTTGATTGGGAAGATAGAAAAGAACTCATTACCCGGACAATCGATTTTGTACATGGACGCCGGCCGGTCGCTGTCGGAGTCACGCATCCATCGTTCAAGCAAGCTGTCGAGCTTGCTCAGTTGGCTGAGAAAAAGGGAGCCGCCTTTTTGCAGGTCCTGGCCCCCAATCGGCCTATTGGTGGACCAACGCCTACCGCAGACATTATAGCCTATTTTGAATCGATCGCCCGCGAGACCAGCTTGCCGCTCATGTTTTATCTCAATCAG
>CAMDOY010000436.1 GCA_945903655.1 Rhizobium sp. Q54
CGCCGTCCAGATCCAGGTGCGGCCTGATCCGCTGGCGAAGTAAGAACCAGAAGAGACCACAGAGCGGGCCGCGCATCGTCGCGGCCCGTTTTTTTGTGCGTGCGGCGAGCATTGACAACACGGAAGAATGATAGAAACCTCGCACATGATGAAGTCGCACAAAACAATGATGCGCAGGCGCGGGGACATGCGCGCCGACAAACAACAAAAGCGCGCATCATGGGCGCCGACACATCGGGGAGAAGGACGTTGCTGCAACAACTGAAATTCAACGGCGAAGTGGTGGTCGTGACGGGCGCGGGCGCAGGTATCGGCCGCTCCACCGCGCAAGCCATCGCCGAGCTTGGGGCGACTGTGGTGCTGGTGGGTCGCACCCTGGCCACGCTTGAGGAGACCAAGGCGCTCATCGAGACGTCCGGCGGCAAGGCCGAGGCCTTCGTCGCGGATGTGTCGAAGGAAGAAGATGTGCGCGCCCTGCGCGATTACGTGGATGGCGAGTGGGGACGCTGCAAGGCCATCATCAACAACGCCGGAAACAACTTCGTTTCCTACGTCACCGATCTCTCCACCGAGAAATGGAATGAGTTGATCGCCGTCGATCTCAACAGCGTCTTTTTCATGTGCCGCGATTTCATTCCCCTTCTGTTGAAGGAGAAGAATCCCTCCATCCTGAACGTCGCCTCCACCTTCGGCCACATCGGCCACTCGAAGATGCCCGTCTATTGCGCGGCCAAGGGGGGCGTCATTTCCTTCACACGGCAATTGGCGGTCGATTACGGGACCAAGGGCCTGCGGGTGAATTCTATCTGCCCCGGCCCCACACTCTCGCCGCGCGTTAAGGGCTATTTCGACTCCGGTCGAACAAACCCGGCGGAAACCCTTTCGAAAGTCATGTTGGGGCGCTTCGGGGAATGCGACGAGATCGGCAATGTCGCGGCCTTTCTGGTCTCGGACGCGGCCACTTTCGTCCATGGCGCCTCGATTCTGGTGGACGGCGGACAGACCATCAACTGAACCGATGGTTCAGAATCGGCGGCGAGCGTGCTAGAAGAAGATACGAACGTGACGCTCCCAGAGCAGAGGTCTCGTGTGGGCGACATGCCTCCCCAATGCGATGCGAAGCATTGACCAACAAAAGATCAAAGGCAGGAAACACCATGACGAAGCTATCCGCCAATCCTCCAATCCGCCGGGTCGTCACCGGGCATGATAACAACCGGGTCGCGAAGGTTCTCATGGATGCGCCCGCGACCAACGCCAAGGGCCCCGGGACCGGTCTTGTCTCCACGCTGATCTGGAGCACGGATCGCACCCCCGCGCAGGTTCCCATTGGCGAAGAGATCGAGGACATGGGCGCGCGCATGCTGGGCAGCGCCCCGCCCCCGTCTGGCAGCCGCTTCACGGTGATCGAGTTCCCCCCGGGCGTGGTCTCCGCCATGCACCGCACCGAAACCATCGACTATGTGATCGTCATCGAGGGCGAGATCGACATGGACATGGACGACTCCACCGTGAAGCTCCACCAGGGCGACGTGATGGTGCAGCGGGGCACCAACCATGCCTGGGTCAACCGCAGCGACAAGAAGGCCCGCGTCGCCTTTGTGCTGATCGACGCCGAGCCCCTGGGCATCGGCCATCCCGTGCATGGAACCTCCAGCGCGAGCTGATCCACAGACCATCCCATTACGAAGGACAAAGCCATGGACCTGGAACTCCCCGAAGAACTGCGGATGCTGAAAAAGACGGTCGCCGACTTCGTCGACCGCGAACTCATCCCCATCGAGCAGACCTCGATGGATGGGCCGGTGATGCGTCAGGACGTCCGGGAGAAGCTCCAGGCCAAGGCGAAGGATCTGGGCCTGTGGCTGCTGGACACGCCCGTGGAAAATGGCGGTCAGGGCCTTGGCCTGCTCGCCATGGTGGTCGTGTGGGAGGAACTGGCGCGCACCATCGCCATGCCCCCGCGCGGCCCCCTCGTCTTCGGCCCGGATGTGCGGCCCATTCTGTTCACCCTGCCTGAAGAGCAGAAGCAGAAATATCTGCTGCCCGTTCTGCGCGGCGAAAAGTTCACAGCCTTCGCCCAGTCAGAGCCTGATGCGGGCGCAGATCCCGGCTCCATGCGCACCACAGCGGTGCGTCAGGGCGATCACTACATCATCAACGGCTACAAGCGCTGGATCACCAATGCGGGCCGGGCCGACTTCTTCCAGTTGGTGGCGGCGACCGACCGCGCCAAGGGCAGCCGAGGCGGCCTGAGCATGTTCCTGGTGGACGCCGACACGCCCGGCGTGAAGGTCATCCGCCCCGTGCCCACCATGATGGGCGATGCGCCCTATGAGATCGCCTTCGACAATGTGAAGATTCCCGTCGAGAACCTGATCGGCCGCGAGGGCGACGGCATGAAGGCCGCGCAGGCCTGGATCACCAGCGGGCGGCTCTATCAGGCCTGCCGGGGTCTTGGCGTCGCCAAGCGCTGCCTCGACATGGCCGCCTCCTACTCCAAGCAGCGCGTGACCTTCGGCTCGCCCTTGTCGGACCGGCAGGCGATCCAGTTCAAGATCGCCGACAGCTACATGGAGCATCACATGACCCAGCTGATGGTCTATCAGCTGGCCGCGCGCACGGAAGCTGGCACGGCGCAGCGCCATGAGAGCTACATGGTCAAGATCGCCGGGACGGAGCTGGGCTTCCGCGTGGCCGACCGCTGCATGCAGATCCACGGCGGCATGGGCCTCACCATGGAAATGCCCATCGCGAAGATGTGGCGGGACGCGCGCAGCTTCATGATCACCGAGGGACCGGTGGAGGTCATGCGCTCGGTTCTGGCGCGGGCGATCCTGCGCGATTACTGATGCGCCCTCACTTGTAGGAGATCATATCGACGCGGGTCAGCGTCACCTTCGCGTCGATGCGCGCGGCGGTGGTGAGGTGGTAAGCGGTGTAAAGCTCGGGGAAGGCGTCGTTCGACGACATGCCCTCAATGGGCACCACCACATTGAACCCGCGCAGGGCCGCCGCCCCGCCGGTGTGCAGCACCGTGGATTGGGCGGCGGTGCCGTTGAGGATGATGGTCTGCACGCCTTTCTCCCTGAGCATCTTCTCGAAATCGCTGTTGAGGAACTTGTCGGGCCCGAGCGGCGGCAGAATGGGCTCGCCCGCGCGTGGCGCGATCTCCGGCATCATGTCCTTC
>CAMDOY010000437.1 GCA_945903655.1 Rhizobium sp. Q54
GAACTCGGCCGTACCATGAACTATGGCATCAACGGCTGCATGCTCATCGGCAAGACCGACGAGGAGGCCATTGCGGTCGGCGACGGCTATCTGGAGCAATTGAAGACCGATCCCACGATCTTCTCCGCCTCGGGTGGGCTTGGTGCCAATCTCATCGGCTCGCCTAAGTCCATTCTGGAGCGTATCAAGCGCTACGAGGATATGGGGGTGGGCATGCTGATGCTGCAGTTCTATCCCTTCCGGCAGCAACTGGAGATCTTTGCTCAGGAAATCCTGCCTCATCTGACCGTGGATCGCGGCGAGCGGGCCCGGAAAGCGCTGGACCTTGTTACGGCCTGATCGAAGGGGAGAATCCATGACCAGCTTTGCAAAACGCGCCGCCGCCCTGTGCGGACTTCTGTTGTGTGGCGCGCAGGCGCAGGCGCAGGGCGTCGCCGATTTCTACAAAGGCAAATCGGTCGATCTCTACATCGGCTATAGCGCGGGCGGGGGCTATGACGTCTACGCCCGTCTCGTGGCGCGGCATCTGGGCAAGCATATCCCCGGCAATCCGACGGTGGTGCCCCGCAACATGGAGGGGGCAGGGTCTCTGCGGCTCGTCAACTGGCTCTATAATATCGGCGCGAAGGACGGGCTGGCCATTGGCGCGGTGTCGCGCGGCGCCGCTTTCGATCCCCTGTTCGGCTCGCCGGGGGCGCAGTTCGATGCGGAGAAACTCAACTGGATCGGCAGCGCCAACAATGAGGTGAGCGTCTGCGCCGCCTGGACCACCAGCGGCGTGGCGACCTTTGAAGACATGCTGCAGAAACCCCTCGTGATGGGCGGCTCCGGCGGCGCGGCTGATACGGATCAGTTCGTGCATGTGATCAATGGGGTGCTCGGCGCCAAGATGAAGCTCATTGCGGGCTATCCCGGCGGCAACGAGATCAACATGGCCATGGAGCGGGGCGAGGTGCAGGGCCGTTGCGGCTGGTCCTGGTCGAGCGTCATCTCCACCCATCCCCAGTGGCTGCGGGACAAGAAGGTGAATGTGCTCGTCCAGCTCTCGCTGACCAAACACGCCGATCTGCCGAATGTGCCGCTCATCATGGACCTCGCCCGCAATGAGGAGGACAAGCGCGTCTTCGGCCTCGTCTTCGCCCGCAATGTGATGGGGCGTCCCTTTGTCGCCCCGCCCAATGTGCCGCCCGAGCGCATCGAGGCCTTGCGCAGGGCTTTCATGGCGACGATGAAGGACAAGGATCTGCTCGCCGAGGCGGAAAAGACCGCGCTTGAGGTCAATCCGGTGCCCGGCGAGGAGATCCAGAAGATTGTGATCGACGCCTACAAGACCCCGCCCGCCATCGTGAAGCGCACCGGCGACCTCCTCAAGGGACCCAATTGACCCCAGCCAGCCGGTTATCCGCCTTCGGGCGTTACGCTCCCGACCGCGTCGTGCGCAACGCCGAGATCGAGGCCCGGCTGGGGCTCGAAGAGGGCTGGATCGAGCGGCGCACGGGCATCCGCGCGCGCCGCCATGCCGATCCCTCGCAAGCCCTGAGCGACCTTGCGGTTGCGGCGGGCGAGGACCTTTTCGCAGGGCATGATGGCCCCCGCGATGTCGGCCTGCTGCTGCTCGCCACCTCCACCCCCGACCATCTGCTGCCGCCCAGCGCCCCGCTGGTGGCCCACAGGCTTGGCCTTAACGGGGCGGGCGCGGTGGATCTGGCCGCTGCCTGCGCGGGCTTTGTCTATGCGCTGGTGCTGGCGGATGGCTTCGTGCGGGCGCAGGGGCGGCCAGCGCTGGTCATCGCCGCCAATCTGCTCAGCCGCCGCGTCGATCCCATGGACCGGGGCAGCGCCGTGCTTTTCGCCGACGCCGCAGGCGCGGTGCTGCTGACGCCGACGCAGGATCCCGGCTGCGGCCTGCTGGGCGTGGATCTCGCCAGCGATGGCGCGGGCTATGGCCTCGTGCATATCGAGGCGGGCGGCAGCCGCAGGCCCTTTGTGGAGGCGCAGGACCCGCGCGAGACCCTCATGCGCATCGCCGATGGGCAGGCGCTCTATCAGCAGGCCGTGACCATGATGAGCGCCAGCGCGAAGCGGGCGCTCGACAAGGCCGGGGTGATGGCGGGGGAGATCACCCGCTTCGCCCCCCATCAGGCCAATGGCCGCATGACCGCCCAGGTCGCCCGAAAACTGGGGATAGCGCCGCAAGCCGTTCTGTCGAGCATCGAGCACCACGGCAATTCCTCCGCCGCCACCATCCCGCTGACCCTTGCGCTGGCCCATGAAGCCCGGCCCTTTGCGGCGGGCGAGCGGCTTCTGGTGACGGCGGCGGGCGCAGGGCTCACGGGCGGCGCGGCGGTGATCGGATTCTGATCCGTCAGGATTGGCCTTTGCGCCGCTTGCCTTTATGGTCGCGCCCATCAAATCGCGGCGCGCCGCGTCAGGGGAGAAAACCGGATGACCGAATCGAAAAAGCCCGCCTCCGTCGGAGAGGCCTATCTGGCCGCCTTGCTCGCCAGCGGCGTGAAACATGTCTTCGCCAATGGCGGCACCGATTTCGCGCCCATCATCGAAGGCCTCGTGCAGATGAAGGGCCGCGGCGAGCCCGCCCCCAATTTCATCACCGTGCCCCATGAGAACGTGGCCATGGCCATGGCGCAGGGCTATTCGAAGGTCTCGGGCGAGGCCTCTTGCGTGATGGTCCATGTGAATGTGGGCACCGCCAACACCATTTGCGGGTTGATGAACGCCGCGCGCGACAATGTGCCGGTGCTGCTGGCCGCTGGCCGCACCCCTCTCACCGAGACCGGCCATATCGGCTCGCGCGATGTGCCGATCCACTGGGCGCAGGAGAATTTCGACCAGAACGGCATCGTGCGCGAGCATGTGAAGTGGGATTACGAGCTGCGCCACGGCCAGCCGATCAACACCATCGTCTCCCGCGCCATCGACATCGCCATGAGCGAGCCGCGTGGCCCGGTCTATCTCTCCCTGCCGCGCGAGGCCCTGGGCGACGATCTCGTCGACGCTGGCCCGTTGCCGCGCGTCATGCCCGGGCGCACGATCCCCGCCGCCCCGGCCCTTGAGGCGCTGGAGCAGGCCGCCGACATGATCGCCCGCGCCCAGATGCCGCTGATCATCACTGGCCGCTCGGGCACCTCGCCCGGCGCCTTCGAGGCCCTGG
>CAMDOY010000438.1 GCA_945903655.1 Rhizobium sp. Q54
CGCCACCCGCTGCCGCTGACCGCCGGAGAGTTGCTCGGGCCTGCGGGCGCCAAGGCCTTCAAGCTGCACGAGACGCAGCAATTCGCTGACCCGCGCCTCTATGGCGTGTTTGGGCAGGCCCGCCTGCACCAGCCCGAAGCCGATATTGCCAGCGACATCCATATGCGGAAACAGCGCATAGGACTGGAACATCATGTTCACGGGCCGGGCATGGGGCGGCATGTCCGCCATGTCCTGTCCGTCGATGAGGATGCGCCCGGCGTCCGGCGTCTCGAAGCCCGCGATCAGGCGCATGAGCGTGGTCTTGCCGCAACCGGACGGGCCCAGCAGGGCGAAGAATTCGCCTGCGCCAATCTCCAGCGACACATCATCCACCGCCGTGACGGCGCCATAGCGCTTGGTCACATGTTCGAAGGTGATGAGAGGCGCGGCGCTCACGGGCTCTCAGCGCGCGCGGATGGCGGCGGCGAGGGTGTTGGACATCAGCATGGCGATGGTCATGGGCCCGACGCCGCCGGGCACGGGCGTGATGGCGGCGGCGCGCGTGGCGGCCTCCGCATAGGCCACATCGCCCACAAGGCGGGTCTTCGGCCGACCCTGGGAGTCCAGACCCTCGCCGGACACCCGGTTGATGCCAACGTCGATGACGATGGCGCCCTTGCGCACCCAGTCGCCCGGGATCATCTCGGGACGGCCCACGGCGGCGACTAGGATCTCGGCGCGTCCCACGACTTCTTTCAAGTCATGGGTGCGCGAATGGGCGATGGTGACCGTGCAGCTGCGCGACAGCAGCAATTGCGCCATGGGCTTGCCCACGATGTTCGAGCGACCCACGACAACCGCCTCGCGACCCGCAAGGTCGATCCCCAGCGCCTTGGCGGCGCGCTCCACGAGGATCAGCGAGCCTGCGGGGGTGCAGGGCACCAGCGCGCGGGTGGTGTCGCCAATGGCCAGCAGGCCCGCATTCACGGGATGGAAGCCGTCCACATCCTTGGCGGGGGAGATGGTCTCCAGCACCAAAGTGGAATCAATATGTTTGGGCAGCGGCAGCTGCACCAGAATGCCGTTGATGGCGGGGTCGGCGTTCAGCGCCTCCACCAGCGCGATCAGATCGGCTTGGGAAGTGGTGACAGGCAGGGTGTGCTGCACGGAATGAAAGCCGCAGCTCTCCGCCGCCTTGCCCTTGGATTTCACATAGACCTGACTGGCGGGATCCTCGCCCACAAGCACCACCGCGAGGCCGGGCCGCAGACCGAGGCTGGCGGCCTTCTGGGCCACCTCCGCCAGCACGCTCTGGGACACCAGCTTGCCGTCGATGACGAGGCCGCAACCGGGGGCGCCTTCGCGAAGGCCGAGGGCTGCGAGATCGCTGGGCGAGGTCATTTGGCTGGCTCCTGTTGCTAGGGGTTCTTCTGGCAGATGCGCGGCTGAGTCACAAGAATGCGTAGCGCACTCTGTGGCGTCCCTCCCCGCCCGGCGGCAGAATGATCATGGAGGGCTTGTCGAAGAGGTCGCCATCAAAACCCTCGGGGTCGCCATGGCCGGTCCAGCTTTCCAGGCACAGGAAGTGCGCCCCGGGCCGCGACCAGACCACCAGATGGGGGAACCCCTCCCACTCCATCCGCAGCCGCCCCTCCGGCCCCTCGAAACTCAGCCCCCGGCTGGCGGCGTCGAGAAAACACAGGGCTTCCCGGGCGAACAGCGCCTCGTCGAGGGGGAGCGTACGGCCTTCGACGGGAACCGGGCGCATCTGCTGGGAGAAGAGCCCGCCCGGCGCGATGACAGGAACCTCCGCCCGCTCGGGCGCATCAAACACCAGCCGGTGATCGGCCTTGTCGCCCCCCGCCAGCGGCCAGCGGAAGCCTGGATGCAGGCCGAAGGCGTAGGGCATGGGGGCCTCGCCGGTGTTGCAGATGAGGGCGGCGACCTCCATGCCGGAGACGTCCAGCCGGTAGGTGACTTCCAGCGTGAAAGGAAAGGGATATTGCGCCAGCGTGGCCGCCGATTGGGTCAGTCGCAGGGTGACATGGTCAGCCCCCTGCCCCACCACCTCGAACCGCTCGCCCAGAGCGAAACCATGCAGGCCCAGCGGATAGGTATGCCCATCCACCCGCGCCACGCCGCCGCGCGTCCATCCGCAAACGGGGAACAGCACCGGCGCGGTGCGATCCCAATGAACGCCATCGGGCGCCCAGAGCAGCTCGCGTCCGCTCACGGACCATGCCAGCCATTCGGCGCCGTGGGGGGAGATGCGGGCGCGGGAGGCGCCGCTTTCGAGTTCGAGAATTTCGTGGTTCATCAAACCAGCTCAGGCTGTGCTCAGTCGGCCTTCACCCGCTTCCCCCGCCCCTGCACCAGACAGACCACATCGAGCATCGCGTCAATCAGCGTCATGGCCCGGCGGATCTGGGTCTCGTCCACCAGCTTGCCATCGACGACGCCCTTCTGGGTGCCGCCGATGGAGACCTCCCGCCCCGGGGCGATGCGCGAGAGACAGGAGAGGAACATCTTGTGAAGATCGCCCTGGGCGCGGGCGCCGCCCAGCGGGCTTTCCGAGGTGGTGATCACCGCCACCCCCTTGTCCACCAGCACCGAGGCGTAGCCGGGGCGCGAGACCCAGTCGATGGCGTTCTTGATGACGCCGGACATGCCGTGATTGTACTCGGGCGAGACCACGATCATGCCATCGCAAGCCGCCACGGCCTCGCGCAAGGCGCGCACGGAAGCGGGCAGATCAGCTTCCAGATCCTGGTTGAACATGGGGATATCAGCGAGATCGAAGATGGTGACCTCGACATCGGCAGGCGCCTTTTCGGCCAGCGTGCGCAGGATCGCCTTGGATACGGAAGCGCGGCGCAGGCTGCCCGCGAGCCCCAAAATCTTGAACATATGGATCCATCCCTGTGGTCTGATCCGCGAGCTATAGGGTCTCGCCCCCTGAAGGTCTAGCCGGGTTGCCCACGGGCGCCCCGACGCCTACAGTCGCGACAAATCGGAGGAACGACCTTGAAGCTTTCAGCCCTGCGCGGCCTTTGCTTGACCCTGTGCGCGCTCACAGCGCCTGCTCAGACTCTGGCGCAAACACCCAGCTGGCTCACCCCCGAACTCGCCGCCGCCGCCAAGGCCGAGGGCGGCCTCACGGTCTATTCCTCTATGAACGAGCAGGAGG
>CAMDOY010000439.1 GCA_945903655.1 Rhizobium sp. Q54
CTTGGTTGTGTTTGTGTTCACAACCCAGCTTGACCGAGCGAACCGTCGATGACCACCGCCAGCTGCACGCTCGCTACGGCGCTATGGGGAGCGCGCTTCGCGGGCGTCTGGCTAACATCCTGCTACACCACGTGGGGGGACACGACCGATTAAGGTGATTTTGCTGGCATCACGCAAACACAACAATTGGGGGTGGTGCTGGGGTGAAAATCACCTCAGGTGTTGTTGCTGATTTGCCTATTTCAGCCCCATAGCCCAGCACAAGAACGCCAATTTTTTGCCAATAAGTGGTGCAAAACGTCATTTTGCCTAGGGTTTGCCTAGGGTATTTTGCCTACAGAAACTTGAAAAAATCCAATTAAATCAATGCTAAGCCGCCATTCCGCAGCATTTCTTGAACTTCTTGGCCGAACCGCAGGGGCAGGGATCGTTGCGGCCGACCTGGGCGCCCTTCACCACGGTCTTGCCCTTGGGCTTGCCGCCCTCCACGAAATACCAGCGCTGGCCGGCCTCGTCGAAGCGGAAGCTGGAGCGCTCGTAATGGGCCTCACGCTTGCCCAGGCGACTGAAATGGGCGGTGAACTCCACGATGCCCGTCTTGTCGCCGGGCTTGCCGTCCACGGTCTCCACGATGTCGAGCCCATGCCACTGGGACTCCTTCGACCAGGCCTCCAGCGAGCCGCGCTCCATGTCGGTGCGCGCCTCCGGGGCGACCGTTTCGACGAGATAATCGATGGCGCCGACCGCGAAGGCGGAATAGCGGGCGCGCATGAGCGCCTCGGGGCTCGGCGCCTGGGCGCGTCCCTCAATATAGGGCTGGCAGCACTCGGCGTAGGAGAGCTGGGCGGAGGCCGACTTGCGGCAGGGGCAGATGGTCATATCCATGGGCGCACATAGCCTGTCAGGGGGCGCGGGGGCAAGGGGGCGGGGCTCAGAAGCTGCGAAGGTCTTGCCTTTTCCCGCCCGGGGCTCCATTACCACCGCAACCGGCGCGGGGCGCCTTCTCCTGGACACGTGGACGCATCATGGGCTTCAAATGCGGCATCGTTGGCCTGCCAAATGTCGGCAAGTCGACCCTCTTCAACGCGCTGACCCAGACGGCGGCGGCGCAGGCGGCCAATTACCCCTTCTGCACCATCGAGCCCAATGTGGGCGACGTGGCGGTGCCGGATGTGCGGCTCGAGGCGCTGGCGAAGATCGCGGGCTCCAAGGAGATCATCCCCACCCGCCTCACCTTCGTGGACATCGCGGGCCTCGTGCGCGGCGCCTCCAAGGGCGAGGGTCTGGGCAACCAGTTTCTCGCGAATATCAGGGAGTGCGACGCCATCGCCCATGTGGTGCGCTGCTTTGAAGATTCCGACATCACCCATGTCGAGGGCAAGATCGACCCGATCAGCGACATCGAGACCATCGAGACCGAGCTGATGCTGGCCGATCTGGAAAGCCTCGAAAAGCGCATCGTGCCGCTCGAGAAGAAAGCCAAGGGCGGCGACAAGGAGGCGAAGGAACTCTTCGACCTCATGGCGCGCTGCCTGATCCCGCTGCGCGAGGGCAAGCCCGCCCGCACCGCCAAGATTGATCCCGAAGAGCGCAAGGCCTTCGCGGGTCTGGGCCTGCTGTCGTCCAAGCCCGTGCTCTATGTCTGCAATGTCGAGGAGAGCGCCGCCGATCAGGGCAACGACTTCTCGAACAAGGTGAAGGCCCATGCGGCCTCCGAAGGCGCGGTCGCGGTGGTCGTCTCCGCCAAGATCGAGAGCGAGATCGCGGTGCTGCCGCTGGAGGACCAGAAGGATTATCTGGATGCGGTCGGCCTCGCCGAGCCCGGCCTCAACCGGGTCATCCGCGCTGGCTACGTGCTGTTGCATCTGGTGACCTATTTCACCGTCGGCCCGAAAGAGGCCCGCGCCTGGACCATCGAGAAGGGTACGCGCGGCCCTGCGGCGGCGGGCGTCATCCACACGGATTTCGAAAAGGGCTTCATCCGCGCCGAAACCATCGCCTATGACGACTATGTCGCCAACAAGGGCGAGACGGGGGCGCGCGAGGCCGGCAAGTTCCGCCTGGAAGGCAAGGAATATGTGGTGCAGGACGGCGATGTCCTGCATTTCCGCTTCGCCAACTAGGCCCGATCTTTCGGAACGCCCACAAATAGGGCATGGTCTCTCCGATCTCCGGAGGTACCGACTCCATGCGTGCGCTCAACACAGCTCTGGCGGCCCTTGCGCTGCTGATTCCCGCTTCCGCTCTGGCCCAGAGCTGGCCGGACAAATCGATTCGCCTCGTGGTGCCCTTCCCCGCTGGCGGGCCCACCGACATCATCGCCCGGGTGGTGGGCCAGGCCATGACCGATGCGCTGGGCCAGCCCGTGGTGATCGACAATCGCGGCGGGGCTGGCGGCGTCACGGGGACCGATCAGGTCGCCCGCGCCGCGCCCGATGGCTATACGCTGGCCCTGTCGAGCGCGGGAGCCCTGTCCATCTCCCCCTCCCTGCAGCGCATGCCCTACAATTCGACGAAGGATCTGGCGCCGGTCACCCTGGTGGCGAAGGTGCCGGAGCTTCTGGTCGTGCCCGCCGCCTCCGCCTCCAAAACGCTGGAAGACTTCATCGCGGCGGCGAAGGCCAAGCCCGGCGGCTTCAACTACGCCTCCACCGGCCCCGGCGGCATGCCGCATCTGGCCGCCGAACTGCTAAAGGCCACCGCGAAGATCGACATGGTGCATGTGCCCTATAGCGGCGCGGCCCCCGCCGTGACCGATCTGCTGGGCGCGCGCACGGAGATGATGTTCGCAGACATTCCGGTGCTGCTGCCCCATGTGCAGTCAGGCGCCCTGCGGGCTCTGGCGGTGGGCAGCGCCCAGCGCATGCCCATGTTGCCGGACGTGCCCACCACCGCCGAAAAGGGCCTGCCCGCCGTGGCCGCCGAGAACTGGTATGGAATCGTGGCGCCCGCCGCCACCCCGCCCGCCATCGTGACGAAGCTCAACGAGACCATCGTGGCCGCCCTGCGCTCGCCCCAGGTGCGCGAGAAACTGGTGCCCATCGGGGCGATTCTGGTGGGAAACACGCCGGATGAATTCAAGGCCTATATCCTCTCCGAAGAGGCGAAATGGGCCGAAGTTGTGCGCGTCTCCGGCGCCAAACTCGAGTAGTC
>CAMDOY010000440.1 GCA_945903655.1 Rhizobium sp. Q54
CGGATGCCAGCTTCAATGGCTTCGAAGGTATCGCCAGCGATCCCCAGATCAATGACCTCTGCGCCCGCCGCTTGCGCATAGGCGCCGACCGCATAGGTGTTTGAGGTGACGATCTGGTCGGGGCCAAGGGCGTCGCCGGGCTTCACCAACTCGTCCCCGGTGGCCAGCAGCGCGATGCGCGGGCGCCGGGTGACGGGGAGCGTCGCATGGTTCATGGCGGCGGCCAGCGCCAGTTCGCAGGGCCCCAGCAGGGTCCCGCGTGTCAGCAGCAGGTCGCCTTCCGCGAAATCGAGCCCGGCGACGCGGATGTTGCGGCCGAGGGGCTCGGTCTGGAGAAACGTCACGCTCGCGTCGTCAGCGCTTGTGTTCTCCTGAATGATGACGGTGTCCGCCCCCTCCGGCACGGGGGCGCCGGTGAAGATGCGCACGGCCTCGCCCGGGCCTACCGCGCCCGCAAAGCCGTGGCCCGCCGCGCTGGCCCCAATCAGCTTCAAAGTCGCCGGTATGGTCGCCAGATCCGCCGCGCGCAGGGCATAGCCGTCCATGGCGGAGGCGTTGAAGGGGGGCTGGGTGCGCAGCGCCGCCAGATCATGGGCCAGGGTGCGCCCGCGCGCCTGCGCCAGCGGCACACTCTGGGGAGCGACGGGTTCGGGCGCCGAGGCCAGCACGCGCAGGAGGGCGTCGGCGACCGGGAGAAGGGGGGAGGCTGCGTTCATATCCTCACTATCGCATATGGGATGCGGCTTTTCAGCCCCTATCTGCCCTGCTGGTAGATGGCGCGCAGCCGGTCGATGACCGGGGCGGGCGAGGCATAGGCCGCATTGATCATCTCCTCGATCCGCTCGCCGGAGATGGGGGCGATGTTGAGGGTGGCGCGCTCGGCGTCGGCGAGGAATTTGGGATCGGCGAATGTGTCCATGAAGGCCTTGCGCATGGCCAGCGCCCGCTCCTTGGGAACCTTGTGCCCCATCATGAAGGTGTAGCCGGTTTTCAGCGGCCCCAGCACCAGATCCATCAACATGCGGTCCTCCGGGGAGGTGATGAGTTCGGTGACCAGGGGCGCGTCTGGAAAGTCGGGTGATTTCACGGCGGCAAATTGCAGCACCACCCGATATTTTCCCTCCTCGATCTTTTTGGCGTAGGTGCGCTTGATCAGATCATAGGGCACGGTGGGATAGCCATCGATCTCGCCGCGATCAAGCGCCAGCAGGGCGCTGGCGATGTCGGGATGGCCGTTGATCGATTTGATTTTGGAGCCCAGAGTCACATTGGTGGTGGCGGCCAGAACGGCGGGCAGCATGCCCGGCGAGATCGTCCCCATGGTGGTCTCGCGGGTCTTCATGTCGGCCATGCTCTTCACCGGAAAGTCGCCGCGCACAAGCATCACCACCCCATAATCGGAGGGTGAGGGGAGCCAGTTGATCTTCACGGGATCGATCCTCTGGGCGGCTGCGGGATCGATGAGCGGTTGCAGGGGCAGGGTGGAGGCCAGGCCCGCCATGGCGGTCCCGTCCTGCGGGGCGACATTGTAAACATGGCCTGCCGCCACCAGGCTCGCCGCGCCTGGGATGTTCTGCACGATGACCGTGGGGGCGCCGGGCAGATGGGCGCCCAGATGGCGGGCGATGATGCGGGCGTAGAGATCATAGGTGCCGCCAGCGGTCGAGCCCGCGAAGACGGTGACGGTCCGGCCCCGATAGAAATCGGCGATGGGATCGGCGAGCGCCGGGCCGATGAGGCTCATCGCAGCCGCGCCAAGGGCGGCCCATTTGGTCAGGATAGTCGCAGGCATGTTCGCTCCCCGAGGCCAGCGCCTTTTCTGATGGCGCCTGTCGGGGAGATCATCGTGAGGTTTGGCCCTCAAGGCAAGCCTTGAAGGGCGCCTGCGAAGCTGATCTCAATGGCCGGGCATGCTGGTGTCGATCACCGATTTCGGCCAGGCGGTCTTTTCGATGATGTAGTCGCGCGAGGCTGTGATGCGCTTTTGCAGGGCCGCCATATTGACGCCGGTCAGCTTGCCGCGGCTCATCAGGATCTTGCCCGCCACCATGACCGTGTCCACGTTGCTGGTGTCCATGCCCGTGACGATGGCGCTGTAGGCGTTGTTGAGGGGCATCACATTGGTGCGATCCGTGCGCAGCAGGATGAGGTCGGCCGCCTTGCCGGGCGTCAGCGAGCCCGTGAGGCTCTCCACCCCATTGCAGCGCGCGCCCTCGATGGTCGCCATGGCGATCACGTCTTTGGTGGTCAGCAGGGGTGGCAGGTTCTCCTCGTCCTTGATGGCCCGGTCATTGATGAGCATGCGTTGCAGGGTGAAGGTGGCGCGCATGACGCTGAACATGTCGGCGGCCATGGTGGTCTCCACATCGCTCGACAGGCTGGGAATGATCCCATGATCGAGCGCCTGCTGGATGGGTGGGTTGCCGTGGCGCATGGTCATTTCGATGGGAACCGCGAGGGACAGATGCCCGCCGGTCTCCTTGACGCGCTTCATATGGGCGTCGGTGGCGTTGGTGAAGTGGATATAGACATTGTCCGGCCCCATCAGGCCCTCTTCGCCCAGCTTGATGACCCCAGCAGGCGCCACAGCCGCCAGATTGCCGACCACATGGGTGTAGATGCGCAGGCCCAGCTTTCGGGCCAGCAGCCATTGCTCCTTGTTGATGGCGGTGCTGAGCGCGAGCCGCACCAGACCGTCATTGGCGCCGAAATGCTGCTTGAGCATGCGCTCGGCGTCGCCGGGATATTTGGCGCCGGGGCCATAGCCGCGCGAATAGGCGTGGACGGCGCGAATGCCACTGTCGCGGAAGGCCTTGATCATGGCGTCTGAATGTTCGGGCGTATTGGACACCTGGCTCAGGTCGGTCACATGGGTGATGCCGGAACTCAGGGAGCGCAGGGCGCCCGAAAGCACGCCGTCATAGGCGTCCTCGACGCGGAAGAAGGGCGTGGCTTTCTCCACGATGTCGCGGGAGTAATCCGAGAGCAGGCCGTTGCCCAGCACATTGCGCAGGGCGCTCTGGTAGAAGTGGTGATGGGTGTCGGTGAAGCCGGGCATGACGATGGCGTTGCGCGCATCGATGATGGTGGCGGTCGCCGTGATATTGGGCCGCACCGCGACGATCTTGCCGCCCTCCACGAGCAC
>CAMDOY010000441.1 GCA_945903655.1 Rhizobium sp. Q54
AACCTTGTCGAGATAGCGCAGGGCCTGTTTTACCGAGCCCCCCGCCCGCTGGGCGGCGGCGTCGATGTCGGACCCAAGGCTCGACCAGGGCTCCCCGAGCGCCATCACCGCCTGGCTCACCTCGTCGGCGGCCAGCGGCTCCAGTTGCAGCATCCGACAGCGCGAGCGGATGGTAGGCATAATACGGGCGGGGCGATGGGAGACGATGAGGAACAGGGAGCGCGGCGGCGGCTCCTCCATCACTTTCAGCAGGGCATTGGCGCTGGAGCGGTTCATATTCTCGGCGCAATCCAGAATGCAGATGCGCCAACCGCCCGCACCTGACGCATGGTGAAAGAGATCCAGTGCGCGCCGCACGTCATCAATCCGAATTTCAGTGAAGAGCCGCTTGCCCTTCTCATTCCATTCCCGTCGCAAAAGAACGAGGTCGGACAAGGCCATTGCGTCAATACGTTGAGAAACGGGATGCTCCGGCGAGACCGAAAGGTCGCGCGCCCGCGCCACCGCCGGGCTATCGAACAGCGGATGGGCGAAAAGGAAGCGGGCGAACCTCCAGGCCAGCGTCGCCTTGCCGATGCCCTCCTGCCCGCCGATGATCCAGGCCTGCGGCAGGCGGCCCGAGCGATAGGCTTCCAGCAATTGCTGCTCGGCGGCGCCATGGCCGAAGAGGATATGGTTATGCCGGGGATGGGGCGCATCCTCGACGCAATCGCTTTCAGGCACGCCCTCGTCTGCGCTACGCTTTTTCATGGTGTTCCCGCTATGGGGGCGGCAGGCTCAAGCAGCGCCTGCACCGTGGCCCAAATGGCCTGCGCCACCTCATCTGGCCCCTTGGCTGCGTCCACCACCTTGCAGCGCGCGGGTTCGCTTTTGGCGATCTCGAGGAAGGCCAGCCGCAGACCCTCGTGGAAGGCCAGCCCCTCCGCCTCATACCGATCCGCCGCCTGCTGGGCGCGCCGCGCCGCCGCGCGAGCGAGGCCTGTCTGCGCGGGCAGATCGAGGATCAGCGTCAGGTCGGGGCGGCACTGGGCTGTGGCGATTTCTTCCAGCGTGTGGATCAGGCCGGGGCCCACCTTGCCCAGAGCGCCTTGATAGACCCGCGTGGAATCGGTGAAGCGGTCGCAGACCACGAAGGCGCCGCGCGCCAGGGCGGGCAGTATCGTCTGCACCACATGATCGATCCGCGCCGCTGCAAAAAGCACAGTCTCGGCTGATGGGCCCAGAGGCGCCGCTGCGCCCGACAGGATCACCTCGCGCAGAGCCTCCGCCACAGGCGAGCCGCCGGGCTCGCGGGTCACGACGCATTCATGTCCAAGGTTGCGCAGATGTTCGGCCAGAAGCCGGGCCTGGGTGGACTTGCCAGCCCCCTCCCCGCCTTCCAGCGTGATGAACTTGCCCCTCATTGCTTCAGGACATATTTGCGGAACAGGGATTGGCCCAGCTCCAGACTCGCGTCGAAGGCGCGGCGATGCAGCGGGCCTTGAGACACGCTCTCCCCCGCCACCAGCGGCGCTTCGAGCGCCAGCGCAGATCCCCGATAGACCCGCAGCCGCGCCACCTCCGCGCCCTCCTGAACCGGCGCCATCAAGGGCCCCTGATAGACGATCCGCGCGGTCAAACGCTCGGTTCCGCCACGCGGCATGAGCACTTTCACGGGGTTTGGCGCCACCAGCCCCACATTCATCTGCTCGCCGCCATAAACCCTTGCGGAGCCGACATTTTCACCTGCGGCCAGAACCGCGCGCGATTCAAAGGAACGGAAACCCCATTGCATGATCTTGCGCGCTTCCTCGGAGCGATCCTTGGCGTTGCGCAATCCATAGACCGTGAGAATGAGCCGCTGGCCGTTCTGCACCGCCGAGCCCACCAGACCATAGCCGCTGGCCTCATCGATATTGCCGGTCTTCAGACCATCCGCGCCCAGATCCATCCCCAGCAGCGGATTGCGGTTCTGCTGCTTGATCTTGTTCCAGGTGAACTCACGTTCGGCGAAATAGCGATAAAATTCCGGGTAGGTCTTGATGATATGGGCCGCCAGCAGGGTCATCTCGCGCGCCGTCACCCTTTGGGAGGGATGATCCTTGCCCCAGGAGTTGCGGAAGATCAGATGCGGCAAGCCCAGCTCCGCCGCGCGCTTGGTCATGCGGTCGGCGAAGGCCTCTTCCGACCCTGATATGCCCTCCGCCAGAACGATGGCGGCGTCGTTGCCCGACACGATGGCGATCCCGCGCAGCAGATCCTCCACCCGCACCTTGCTGTTGAGGGAGGCGAACATGCTCGATCCCCGCGCCATGGCGCCGCCGGTGCGCCAGGCGTTTTCGCTCACGGTGAATTCATCATCCAGCTTGAGCCGCCCCGCCTTCAACTCGCGAAAGACCAGCTCCGCCGTCATGATCTTGACCGTGGAGGCCGGACTGACGGGGGTGTCAGAGCCCTTTTCGAAGAGGACGGATCCTGTCTCCGCATCCATCAAAAGCGCATAGGGCGCAGAGGTCTGAAAGGGCGCCTGCGCGCTCGCAGATGAGCCTGCGACCCATGGCGCGAGCGCGAACAGCAAGAGTAGACGCAGCAGTGCACGCACGAATCACCCCGGGAAGGCTAGCGAACCGCCTGATTCAGGCGACGTCTCTAATTTGCGCCTTTGGGCGGGGCAAATCAACGTGACGTTCGCAAGATTACCTGGGCCTGCGGGGGGGAAGCATCAGGATTTCCGCGATGGGATCCTTGCGCGCGGGGGCGGGCTGGGCGACGACCGAACTATCGAACAGCGCGACCTGACGCGGTCTTGGAAGCCCCCCCTGCCCCGGGCCGATGGACGCCACGCCCAGATCAAAGGGGCGGCTGGGCGGCAGCGGCACATTGGCGGGCGTGGCGGCGATGCGCGTCATCTCGACCACCGGCGGAGCGGGCGCGACGGGCGCCAGAGGCACGCGGGTCTCTTCGGCGGCGACCATGCGCTGGGGCGCCGGGCGCTCCTGCGGCGGCGGGTTCTGCGCCACCATGGTGGGCGGCAAGGAGGGCGAACCATCGAGGGTGGCCGGACGCCCGTCAGTCCGCAGGGACGCCAGCAACCGGTTGTCGTCAGACCCCTGCAGGCCCGCTTTACCCAAATATTCGACCTTGATCTGCGCC
>CAMDOY010000442.1 GCA_945903655.1 Rhizobium sp. Q54
CCTCGGGGATCTCGATGTCAGCAAACTTCGCGCCGAGCTGCTCTTCTTCCCAAACGACCGCCTTCATGCGGACGAGGTCGACGATGCCCTTGAAGTTGCTCTCGGAGCCAATCGGCAGCTGGATCGGAACAGGACGCGCGCCGAGGCGAACCTTGATGTCCTCAAGGCACTGATAGAAATCGGCGCCGACCTTGTCCATCTTGTTGCAGAAGACGATGCGCGGCACTTTGTACTTGTCGCCCTGACGCCACACGGTCTCGGTCTGGGGCTCGACGCCCTGGTTGGAGTCGAGCACGCAGACGGCGCCGTCGAGCACACGCAGCGAACGCTCGACTTCAATGGTGAAGTCCACGTGGCCGGGGGTGTCGATGATGTTCAGGCGCTTGCCATTCCAGATCGCGGTGGTGGCGGCGGAGGTGATCGTGATGCCACGCTCCTGCTCCTGCTCCATGAAATCCATGGTCGCGGCGCCATCGTGCACTTCGCCAATCTTGTGGCTCTTGCCGGTGTAGTAGAGAATCCGCTCGGTCGTCGTCGTCTTGCCCGCATCGATGTGGGCCATGATGCCGAAGTTGCGGTAGTCCTCAAGTGCGTATTGGCGGGCCATCGTCAGATCCTCGTAGGCGCAAGCGCCCTGCCTAAATTACCAGCGATAGTGCGAGAAGGCGCGGTTGGCTTCCGCCATCCGGTGCGTGTCTTCGCGCTTCTTGACCGCGTTGCCGCGGTTGTTCGCCGCATCCATCAGCTCCGCAGAGAGACGGTCGACCATGGTCTTGTCGTTACGGCCACGAGCGGCGTTGATAATCCAGCGGATCGCCAGAGCCTGACGGCGCTCGGTGCGCACTTCGACGGGCACCTGGTAGGTGGCGCCGCCGACGCGCCGAGAACGAACCTCGATCGCGGGAGCCACATTCTCAAGAGCCTGCTTGAAGAGCGGCAGGGGCTCCTGACGCGACTTCGACTGGATGATGTCGAACGCACCGTAGACGATGGCCTCGGCGGCGGACTTCTTGCCATCATACATGATGGAGTTCATGAACTTGGCGAGAATGACATCACCGAACTTGGCGTCCGGAATGACTTCGCGCTTTTCAGCTTTGTGACGACGCGACATCGTGAATTCCCCTTACTTCGGACGCTTGGCGCCGTATTTCGAACGGCGCTGCTTGCGATCCTTGACGCCCTGGGTGTCGAGAACACCGCGCAGGATGTGGTAGCGAACGCCGGGAAGATCCTTGACGCGACCGCCACGGATCATCACCACCGAATGCTCCTGAAGGTTGTGACCCTCGCCAGGAATATAGCCGATGACTTCAAAGCCATTGGTGAGGCGCACCTTCGCGACCTTGCGGAGCGCGGAGTTGGGCTTCTTTGGCGTCGTCGTATACACGCGGGTGCAAACGCCGCGCTTCTGCGGGCAAGCGGCCAAGTGACGGGCCTTCTCGCGGTAGGTCTTTTGTTGCCGCGGCTTGCGGATCAACTGGCTGATCGTCGGCATCGTTTACTCGCCTCAGTCCAGGCTTCGGTTGAGAGCAGTTCGGATGAACATGCGCTCGGTGAATTCTGTCGGTTCACACGGGCGAACCCGCGCAAAACGAAATCGCGCCCACGGAAATCTTCCGCTGGCGCGTCTTCATCAGAGGACCACGACTTACGCCGCGTTCATGAACCCGATCGGTCGACTTGGTAGTCGTGATGGTCTGGCAAGGTATCGAAGGTCTTGTGTTCCGCACGAGGCGCGCTGGAAGCTCTGACGTTCGACCGTCTGCCATGAAGTAGCCGGTGTCTACCGATGGAGTCGGTCCCCGTCAACCCCGAAAACGCCATATCGCAGCAGGGAGGCTCAGAAAACGCTCGTCCGCGAGCGGTCAGCCCCGGAGCTTGGGGGATTCCCGGCGCCGAAAAAGCAAGACTTCGTTAACCATGCAGAGCCTAAACGACCCGTTCCAGGAGCACAACAGCCTTCAAAAGCTGCGCCAGATTGCCTTGACCGCCCTCGAAGGGGAGGATTCGCACGCGCATGGCGCCGCCCCCGGCCGCCGCCAGCGTGAGGGGATCTTGATTCCCATGACGACCCCCGGCCAGCGCGGCCTCCAGACGGGCGCCGAAGCGGCCTGCGCTCTGGTCCCTCGGCGCAAGGCGCCCTACCCTCAGGCGCAGTCCCTCGCCCAGCAGCGCCTGCGCGCCTGCGCCCACATGCAAAACATCCCCTGCCCCGCCCAGCAGGATGGCGGGCTGTCCGCAGAGCTCGAAGGCGTCGGCGACCCCTCGCGCCCGCGCGCCCTCAAGGAGGGGCGCAAGAGTATCGCCGGGCCCTCCAGCGGAGCGCGCCGCCCCCTGATGCGCTGAAAGTGCAGTCTGATACGCCACCGCCATGGTCCCACGCCTCTTTTCCCGATGGCCCTGCGCAAGGTGGGGTCGCCTTTGCGCCCGTGGTCATCGGCCACGCTTGAAACATCCCCTGCTCAACGCTGCAGCCGGAGTTGCGTTCAGCCTGCAGCTGCGAAAAAGCGGATTTTGGGCAAGCCCAAGGCGAAAAAGAGGACAATAAAAAAGGGGCCGCCCGGAGGCGACCCCTTGATGGTCTTGTAACCCCTGCAGCCTATTCGGCGGCGGGGGGCAGGCGCGGCATGGGCGCCTTGGAAGTCTGCGCCTTCTGGGCCAGGATCAGCTCGTCGCGGACGACCGCGATGCGCCGCAGCTTGGCCATGGCCGCGCCAGTGCCCGCCGGGATCAGGCGGCCCACGATGACGTTCTCCTTGAGCCCCTCAAGCGTATCCACCTTGCCGTTGACCGAGGCTTCGGTGAGCACGCGCGTCGTCTCCTGGAAGGAGGCGGCGGAGATGAAGGAGCGCGTCTGCAAGCTGGCCTTGGTGATGCCCAGCAGAACCGGCGTGCCCGTGGCGATGCGACCGCCCTCGGACAGCGCCTTTTCATTGGCCTGCTCGAAGTCGAGCTTGTCCACCTGCTCGCCAGCCAGGAACTCCGTATTGCCGGGATCGACGATGTCGATCTTCTGGAGCATCTGACGGACAATCACTTCGATGTGCTTGTCGTTGATGATCACGCCCTGCAACCGGTA
>CAMDOY010000443.1 GCA_945903655.1 Rhizobium sp. Q54
GGCACCGTGTCGAGCACGGAGACGCCCGCGCTTTCCATGAGGTCGGGCAGGCGGTCGGCGTCGGCCATCATCGCGGGGGTCGCCACAAAGAGCGCCGCGCCCACGAGATAGGGAATCCAGATCTCCTCCATGGACAGGTCAAAGGCGACGGAGGCGCCCTGGAACACCACATCGGCGTCGTTCAGGCCATAGACCTCATTGGCCGAGCGCAGGTAGTGGCAGATGTTCCGCTGGGTTATGACGATGCCCTTAGGCGTGCCGGTCGAGCCCGAGGTGTAGATCATATAGGCGGGTGAATCGGGCGTCGCGCCCAGCACGCGGGCGCTGATGACCGAGACGTTCATCTTGTCGATCAGGTTCAGTTCGGTCAGCACGTCGCAGTTGACGCGGCCCTCGACACCGGGCGCCTGGGCGGGGCTGGTGAGCAGGGCGCGGGCGGAGCAGTCCTCAAGACAGACCGCGATGCGCTCCAGCGGGGCGTCCGCGTCAAAGGGCAGCCAGGCGGCGCCGGTCTTGGCGATGGCGATCTGGGCGATCAGCAGCTCATGGCCGCGCGGCATCCACAGGCCCACCACATGGCCAGGGCGCACGCCCTCGCGCACGAGGCCCCGGGCCATGGCGGTGGCTTTCTGGTCGACATCCGCATAGGTGAAGGTCTGGTCCCCCGCGAACATGCAGGGCTGGTCGGGCATGTGGCTGGCGGTGGCGCCAAAGATCTCGCAGAGCAATTCGTCGCGAAGGAGGGAAGGGTCCACGCGCCCGCGCAGGATGGCGCGCGGCGGCGCTGGCGCTGGCGCTGATGCGATGGGACTTGTGTTGGCGGCCTCTGGATGGATCGGCATGCCCATTCGTTTTCCGTAACCCTCAGCAAATCTGTTTTCGCCAACCCACAGCCTGTCAACGCACGGCGCACGCTGTCTGATGCCCACCCTGCTCAGCAGTTCGTGGTATCCACCAGGGACCAGATCGGATCGCGCCTACCTCCCAACGCCATGGCGCCGAAGCGCCACCGGCCCTCTTTATGGAGCCTGCGCTGTTAACCTTATATGAACAAAAAAGGGTCCGGGGCCTAAAGCCAGCGGCGAACGCCATTTTGAAAGAGCAGCACCCGCCCCTGATGGATGTCGGCCATGGGCGCCTGCGCAGTGGAGGCTCCGCCGATCATGGCCATGAGCACCCGCGCGACGCCGCCGTGGGAGACCATCACCGTATCGCCTGTGACTGTGGCGAGCCAAGGGCGCAAACGGTCCGCAAGCATGGCGTAGCTCTCGCCGCCTGGCGGCTGGAACAGCCATTTATCCCCTTCCCGCGCCTTGGCGGCCCAGGGATCCATGGCCTTCACTTCCGGCCACAGGAGACCCTCCCAGCGCCCGAAGGACAATTCCATGAGCCGATCGTCCTGATCATAAGCCTTGGGGTCGAGCCCCATGGCGCCCCGGGCGATCTCCATGGTGTCTCGGGTGCGCGAGAGGGGCGAGGCGACGTAGCGCAGGTCGGCCAGCCCTTCGCGGGCGATATATTTGCGCGCCTCGCGCCCGGCGTTGGCGGCCTGGTCGCGGCCTCGGCCATTGAGGGGGGTGTCATGCTGCCCCTGGAGACGCCCTTCCGCGTTCCAGTTGGTCTCGCCATGGCGGATGAAGATCAGGCGGTGCGAGAGGGAGTCCATGACCATCGACCGCGCAGATCCTGTCCTGAGAGCGTCAATCCTTGCCGACGACTGAAATGTCGGGCGCGGCGGGGTTCTTCATGCCCACCACATGGTAGCCCGCATCCACATGCAGGATCTCGCCGGTGATGCCCCGGCCCATGGGCGAGAGCAGGAAGGCGGCGGTCTCGCCGACCTCCTCGATGGTCACCGTGCGACGCAGCGGGGAATTATATTCGTTCCACTTGAGGATATAGCGGAAATCGCCAATGCCGGAGGCCGCCAGCGTCTTGATGGGGCCCGCCGAGATGGCGTTGACGCGGATGTTCTTCTCGCCCAGATCAGCGGCCAGATAGCGCACGCTCGCCTCCAGCGCGGCCTTGGCGACGCCCATGACGTTGTAATGGGGCATCCACTTCTCGGCGCCGTAGTAGCTGAGGGTGAGCAGGGAGCCGCCCTCGGTCATCAGCTTTTCGGCGCGCTGGGCCACAGCGGTGAAGGAATAGCAGGAGATCAGCATGGACTTGGTGAAATTGCCCTCGCTGGTGTCCACATAGCGGCCCGTCAACTCGTCCTTGTCGGAAAATGCGATGCAATGGACCACGAAGTCGAGCTTGCCCCACAGGCGCTCCACCTGCGCGAAGACCGCGTCGATGGAGGCGGGGTCCGTCACATCGCAATGGCCGACCACGGCGGCGTCGAGTTCGGCGGCGAGCGGACGCACCCGCTTTTCCAGGGCGTCGCCCTGATAGGTGAAGGCGAGTTCAGCGCCAGCGGCCCGCGCCGCCCTGGCGATGCCCCAGGCGATGGAGCGATTGTTCGCCACACCCATCACCAGCCCGCGCTTGCCGGCAAGAATGTTGCTGCTCACCGCTGCCGTCTGGAGGTCGTCTTGCGCCATGTTCGATCCGCTTCGTGGAAGGAGGGGTCAGCCATTGGGCCGCAGCCCGGCGTTTAAGCTTTGCGCGGCGTTTAGGCAAGCCCGGGCTCGTCCCAAATGAGAAGCCCTTTACGCCGAAGGGGGCGATGGGCGCGGCGGCCCGCCCGCCCTACAATCTGCAATCATTGTAACGGGCGGGCTTGAGCGTGAGGGAAAACCGGCATCCAGAGGAGACCATCGAGGGCCAAATTCCGGCCCTGCGCCGCTACGCCCGGGGGCTGGCGGGCCCGGATCAGGCCGCAGTCGCCGACCGGATGGTGGCGGACGTGGTCGCCCGGGCGCTGTGCGAGGATCAGCGCCCCCAGACAAGCGCGCCCCGCCTTTGGCTCTTTGCGGCCCTCACCAGCCTGAACCGCCGCCGCCTGCGCGCCCCCGACGTCACGGCGCCGGGCTGGCGGCCCACCGCAACGCCCGATCAAGCCCAAAAACGTCCCCTGGGCCTCCCCGAAGCCCTCGCGCAGACGGCCCTCGAATGCCGGGAGGCGCTGCTTCTCGT
>CAMDOY010000444.1 GCA_945903655.1 Rhizobium sp. Q54
CCCACGAGGTGGCGCATCTCGTTCATATGAATCATTCCGATGAGTTCTGGGCGCTCACCCACAAGCTCTCGAAAGACACCGACAGCGCGGAGGCCTGGTTGAAGGCCCATGGCGCTTCGCTCCACCGCTATGGCGCGCGCGGCGCCAGCGAATACTGATCAGACCGAAATCTCAGTCCGCACGAAGGTGAGGTAGGACGTGGTGCGTCCCTCGCGAATCGCCTTTTCTTCATAGCGGGTGCGGGTGAAGCCCGGCCATGGGGTGACCCAGTCCTGCGCGCGCTCCGCGCTCCAGGTGAAGAAGGGCGAGGGCAGCACGCGGGCGAGAGTCCAGCCCGTATAATCATCGATATCGGAAGCGAAGCGGAACACGCCGCCCGGGCGCAACAGGCGCGCGAACTCGCGCACCGAATGGTCCGACACGAACCTGCGCTTGCGCTGGCGACGCTTGGGCCAGGGATCGGGATAGAGGAGATTGAGGCGCCCGAGGCAGCCCGCAGGCAGCGCGTGGAGGGCGTCAAAGGCGTCGCCCGCATGTAGGCGCACATTGTGCAGCGCGTCGGTCTCGATGGCCGTGAGCATCTTGGCGACGCCATTGATGAAGGGCTCGCAACCGATGAAGCCGACCTGCGGATTGTCCCGCGCATCCACCGCCAGATGCTCGCCCCCGCCAAAGCCGATCTCCATCCACAGATCCGCCATGGGCTTTGAAAAGAGCGCGGCGGGGTCGATGGGCTGGCTCATATCCAGCTTGATGCGCGGCAGCAGGGTCTCGCACAGATCGCTCTGATGGGCGCGCAGCTTCTTGCCCTTGCGACGGCCATGGAGGCCGGGGCGGATATCGAAATCCTCGAAGCCGGGAGCGGGGGTGTCGATCATGGACCCATCAATAAAAAGCGCCGGACGGATCCGGCGCGATTGTTGTTGTCAGCAGAGAGACGGGCTCAGGAGAAGTGAGACTTCAACTGGGCCGCGAGGTCCGTCTTCTCCCAGGAGAAGCCGCCCTGCGCATCGGGCTCGCGGCCGAAATGGCCGAAGGACGAGGTGCGGGCATAGATGGGCTTGTTCATCTGCAGATGCTCGCGGATGCCGCGCGGCGAGAGGTTCATGACCTCCATCAGCACCTTCTCGAGCTTCTCGGTGTCCACATGGCCGGTGTTGTGCAGATCGGCGTAGATCGACAGGGGCTTGGCGACGCCGATGGCGTAGGCGAGCTGCAGGGTGCAACGGTCGGCGAGACCGGCGGCCACCACGTTCTTGGCCAGATAGCGCGCCGCATAGGCGGCGGAGCGGTCGACCTTGGTGGGATCCTTGCCGGAGAAGGCGCCGCCGCCGTGGGGGGCCGCGCCGCCGTAGGTGTCCACGATGATCTTGCGGCCGGTGAGGCCGCAGTCGCCATCGGGGCCGCCGATGTAGAACTTGCCGGTGGGGTTGATGTGCCAGACCGTGTCCTTGCTGATCCAGCCATCGGGCAGGGCCTTGCGGACATAGGGCTCGACCAGATCGCGCACCTGGGCGGAGGTCAGGTCCTCGATCAGATGCTGGTGGGACACCACGATCTGGGTCACGCCGACGGGCTTGCCGTCTTCGTAGCGCACGGTCACCTGGCTCTTGGAATCGGGACCGAGGCCCTTTTCCGTACCGGCGTGACGGGCCTCGGAGATGAGGCGCAGGATTTTGTGGGCGTAATGGATGGGGGCCGGCATCAGCTCCGGGGTCTCGCGGCAGGCGTAGCCGAACATGATGCCCTGATCGCCAGCGCCTTCGTCCTTGTTGCCTGCGGCGTCAACGCCCTGGGCGATGTCGGCGGACTGGGAGTGCAGCAGCACCTCGATCTTGGCGTGCTCCCAATGGAAGCCTTCCTGCTCGTAGCCGATGTCGCGGATCGCCTTGCGGGCGGTCTGGATGATCGTGTCTTCCTCGATGCGCGGGCCGCGCACTTCGCCAGCGATGACGACGCGGTTGGTCGTCGCGAGAGTCTCGCAGGCGACGCGGATCTGGTAGGGGTCGATGCCGGCGGCGGCGCCTTCCCGGAAGAAGAGGTCCACGACTTCATCGGAAATCCGGTCGCAAACCTTGTCGGGATGGCCTTCGGAGACCGATTCACTGGTGAAAAGATAGCTTTTACGGGCCACGCATGCCTCCGGTGGATATCTGGCCGCATTGAGCGGGTTTCTGCGCCCTGAGCGGTCTTTAACGAGCTTTTCGCGAGGGACTTCTTTGCAGACCGCGTTCGTTTGGTCAAGCCGAATGGGCGATTTCGTTCTATATAGCGAACGCGTCAGGGGGAGCGGGGCTCTTCGGCGGCGGCGATGGCCACGACAAGATCGACAATCCGGCGGCGGACCTTCTGATCCCGGATGCTGGCGAAGGCCTTGTTCAGTTGCAGGCCCTCCACCGTAGACAGAAAATCCACGACAAAATCAGCGGACTTGCTTTCCGAAAAGCCGCCGGGGACCATCGGATCAATGGTGGGCGCATCTTCAAAGAAGAAAGACGGCGGGACGTCAAGGATCTTGGCCATGTCCTGCAACCGGCTGGCGCCGATCCGGTTCGTGCCTTTTTCATATTTCTGGACCTGCTGGAACGTCACGCCCAGCGCTTCGCCAAGCCTCTCCTGAGTCAGCCCAAGCAATATGCGTCGCATTCTCACGCGGCTGCCCACATGCAAATCGATGGGATTGGGCGTTTTCGGCAAGTTCCACCTCATACACATGGGGTCAGGCGCTACTGACCTTAACCATCGGCTCTACATTCACGGTCCGCATTAGATGAATTGGACAAATAGTTACAACAAGCGTGATCCCATAATAGAGGGAGTTTAATCACAAAAAGCCATGATCAAGCAATAAACCTTTGCCGGACCAAACAGCGCCGCGTTGACCCTGCCAGCTGACGTGGGGGACCTTGCACCAGGAAGTCAAAACTGTCGATAGCTTCTATAGATGTCCGGTTTAGGTAGCTCTTCAAATGTCCGCTTTCGGGCTGCCTGCTTCTGCATTTGCCCCGCTGTGGGCGGGGTGGGCAGGTTTGGGCCCTCTTGCCCAAAGCTGTCCATGCCGTCCACAGCCTCGT
>CAMDOY010000445.1 GCA_945903655.1 Rhizobium sp. Q54
TGGACTCATCTCTAGCAGTAAAGCCGACATTAAGCTTTTCTTCATTTCAGTGGCGCATTTTCCATCGCGTTTTCCACGCTTTCGGGTTCACTCCATGCGCTTTCTCGCCCCTCGCGCCCCGCATGTCCTGCGTTTGGCCGCCGCCCTGCTCATGGTTATGCCCTGGGCTGCGCCCGCCAGCGCCAAAGAAAGCGCGACCTTCGTGATCAGCTCGTCGGACGGCTATGGTATTTCTGATTGCTTCGTCCAGGGTGCCGCCTGCGGCCCGGTCATGGCGGACGCCTTCTGCCAATCCAACGGACACGGTCGCGCCAGCGCCTTCGGGCTCGCCTCCGACATCACCGCGAGCATCCCCAGGGAAGCGGCGGCTGCGGTGGCCCGCGACCCCCGGGCCATGCTGATCACCTGCCGGGATTGATCGCCTTCATTTCTTGAGCCAATCGGCGCAGCGAGGCGCCTCCCCCTGCGCGCCCCAGGGCATGATGGGCACGCTGGACGTGGAATTCTTCGGCGACCCCTCGATCAGCCTGTCGCTATAGACCATGTACACCAGCACATTGCGCTTCACATCGCAGCCACGCACGATCTGCATCTTCTTGAAAATCAGCGACCGCCGCTCGCGCAGCACCACATCCCCCTGGGCGAATTTGGCGGTGAATTTGATCGGCCCATATTGCCGACAGGCCAGCGAGACGTCCGAGACCTCCTCCGCCACCCCCAGCGCCCCCGCGATGCCGCCCCGCTCGGGAACCGTATAATGGCAGGCGACTCCCTCGACCTCGGGATCATCGATGGCGTAGGTCGCCAGCTTGTCGTTGGGCGTCAGCAGCTTGAAGACAGTCGATTTACGAAAGATGAGGTCTGGCTCGTCCCCGGCGGCGAAGGCGGGGCCAGCCGCGAGGGTCAGGAGCGCAAGCAGGATTATTGTCAGGCGACGGTTCATGGGCCAGGCTCCTTCGGCGGGACGCTCGGGCCCTTATATGGATCGGCGCCCGCCTCATTGCCGTCACGAAGGGAAGCGAGATAAAAGCGGGTGTTGATTCTTCGCAGGCGTTCTGGAAGATCACTGCTGCTACTGCGCCGTGACTCTGAGGATTTGATGGTCGTTTCCGCGAAAGCCTCCTGCGCCAGACCCCTGCTCGCCTGGGGCGCGGCTGCGCTCGCTCTTTTTGCTGGCATGTCGACAGCATTGGCGCAGGGGCTTGAATGCTCGCGTTTGCAGGCGCAGATCGCCAGCATGGGCCCCGGCGACGCCAGCGCGGCGGCGGGTTTCGCGGACGCCGCGCGCAGACAGCAATATGAGCTGGAGCGCACCCAGGCCTATGCGCAGGGAATCGGCTGCAACGCCAAGCAATTCCTGTTCTTTGGCAGCGCCCCGCCCACCCAGTGCGGCCCGCTCCAGACCCAGATCCAGCGCATGCGCGAAAATGTTGCGTCCCTGCAGGCCCAGCAACGCAGGGCTGCGGATGGCGGCAGGTCTGAACTGGTGGCCCGCTACAACGCCACCTGCCGGGGCGAACAGACCCTGCCGGTGCGGGCCAATGTGATCGACCGGCTGCTGGGTGTTAACGCGCCTGCTGAAACCGTCATGGACCCCATGGACCCCGCCGCCCTCGACGACCCCGCAAAGGGCGGCTCGAAAATGGTTTGCGTGCGGACCTGCGACGGCGGCTTCTTCCCGCTGGCGACCTCGTCGCGCCGAGGCGGGGCGGAAGGCATGGCCGACATGTGCCGGGCGCTCTGCCCCAATGTGGAGACGCGGGTTTTCACCTATTACGCCTCCGGCGACATCGATCAGGCCGTGGGCCTCGACGGCACGCCCTACAAGTCTCTGCCCAATGCGCTGAAGTTCAGAACGAAATTCGATCCCGCCTGCACCTGCAAACCGGCGGACAAGAGCTGGGTGCAGGCGCTGGCGGAGGCGGAGGCCCTGCTGGGCCGCTCGCGCTCGGATATTGTGGTGACGCCGCAAAAGGCGGAAGAACTCTCTCGCGCCTCCACCGCTGCGCCCAAGACGCCGCCCGCCAAGACCCCGCCCGGCAAACCCGGCGCGCCCGCCAGGTCGCAGGTGGACACAACTCTGGCGGTCGAAGCCGCCGCCAACGCCAAAGCGCCCACCGCCAGCAATGATTCCGCAGGCATCGCCGCCAATACGGGCGGTACGGCCAAGACCTATGGGTTGAAAGATGGCGAAGTGCGCGAACAGGGCACGGCGGCGGGCACGCGCAAGGTCAGGATCGTGGGGCCGACGCTCTGATCTCTGCGATCAATAGTGATACCGGCAGGCGATGATGATGAGACAGTCATCTTCCACCGCATAAACCAGCTTGTTAGCCTCATCTATGCGCCGCGACCAGAAACCCCTGAGATTCTCACGCAAAGGCTCGGGCTTGCCAATGCCCTCAAAGGGACTGCGCATGGTGTCGCGGATCAGATGATTGATCCGCTTCAGCGTCTTGCGGTCCTGTTCCTGCCAGTAGAGATAGTCGTTCCAAGCCGACTGGGTCCAACGCAGATCGCTAGTCATCCAGCAACTGCCGGCTCTTCGTCTTTCTCTTGCGATATTGTTCTATGGACTTCGCAAGATGGCTGGCGTTTGCGGGCGACTTGAGGAGATAGGACGTCTCCATCATGCTGTTGAACGTATCAAGAGACATGATCACTGCGTCAGGCGCATCGCGCCGGGAGATGACCGTGAAATCAGCGTCCTCGACAACCTGATCGATGACCGTTTTCAGGCTGTTGCGAACATCCGTAAAATTCACCACGCGCATGGCGGCGCCTCTCTTGCTGGGAAGACATGTGCAGCTACTTGTACATATATAGGCTGTAACAAACCTTCGTTCAACCTCAACTCGACCGGCCCGTTCAGCAACCGCCAATAAATCGCAAACTCCGTAATGACATTGTCAGCACATCCTGCCATAATTCCCGCAGGAGCAAGCCCATGACCCAGCCAGCCCGCGACACGCTCAACATGCGCATCAAGCCCGAGGATCGCAGCCTGTTCGACTGGGCCGCCAAGGCTCAGGGCAAGACGCGCACCGACTTCA
>CAMDOY010000446.1 GCA_945903655.1 Rhizobium sp. Q54
CGCTGGCGGAGGGCGTGGCCGTGGTGGCGACCTCCTCGGTCTATCGCACCGCGCCCTGGGGCAAGCTGGACCAGCCCGATTTCCTCAACATGGCGACCCTGCTGCGCGTGACGATTTCCCCACGCGCGCTGCTGGATCTGTGCCTCGCCATCGAGCGCGAACAAGGCCGCGCGCGGCTGGAGCATTGGGGCCCACGCACCCTCGACATCGATGTGCTGACCTATGGCGATCTTTCGGTTGAAGAGCCCGGCCTGACCATCCCCCATCCCCGCCTGCAAGACCGCGCCTTCGTGCTGAGGCCGCTGGCGGAGATTGCGCCCGATACCCTGGTGCGGGGGGTGCGGGTGGAGGAATTGTGCGCGGGGCTTGAGGGACAGGGCGTCGAGCGGGTGGCGGGGCGTTAAGCGCGCCCCCATCAAGGGCGCGTCGCCCGCAGGGGCGCCTGCAGAGGGCCAACGAGCCGATCCAGGCGGACAGGCCCCTACCCCGTCAACTCACCCCGCAATCTTCCCGAAATCCGCCACCACATGCATGGCCGCGCGCAGCTCGTTGAGCAGGCGCAGACGGTTGAGGCGGCGCAGCGGATCTGGGTCGTTCACGGTCACGGCCACGAAGAAGGCGTCCACGGGCTCGCGCAATTTGGCCAGCGCATGCATGGCGCCGGCGAAGTCTTCGGTCGCCACATGGTCGCGGGCGCCGACGCTGGCGCGGTCGATGGCGGCGGACAGGACATGCTCCTCGCGCTCGGAGCGCAGGTTGGGCGCGTGCTTCTCGTTGAACGAGGCGCCGCCATCCTTCTCCTTCTTCTCCTCCGCGCGGATGATGTTCACGGCGCGCTTGTAGCCCGCCAGCAGGGTCTTGCCCTCGTCGGTTTCGAGGAAGGAGCCCAGCGCCTCCAAGCGGCGCACGATCATCAGGAGATCATCCGCCTCGCCCGCGCCAATGGCCGCATCAATTAGATCGTGACGCGCGCCCTTGTCGCGCAGATAGACCTTCAAGCGGTCGATGAAGAAGGCGAAGAGGTCGGCGGCCACGGCGCCGGGCTGGGCGACGGCGACCTTCTGCGTGCGCAGGCCCGCTGCGAAGAGACCCAGCAGCTTCACCCGCAACCCATTCTCCAGCACCAGCCGGATCACCCCCAGCGCGGCGCGGCGGAGCGCGTAGGGGTCCTTCGAGCCAGTGGGCTTTTCATCAATGGCCCAGAAGCCAACGAGCGTGTCGATCTTGTCCGCCAGCGCCACCGCAATGGACACGGGATCATGCGGCACGCGGTCGGAGGGGCCCTGCGGCTTGTAGTGGTCCTCGATGGCCGTGCACACAGCGACGTCCTCGCCCTGCATCTGCGCGTAGCGACGGCCCATGAGGCCCTGGGTTTCGGGAAACTCGCCGACCACCTCGGTCATCAGATCGGCCTTGGCGAGGGACGCGGCGCGCTGGGCGAGCGCAACGTCAGCGCCCACCTTCGGCGCGAGGTCGGCGGCGAGGGTGCGGATGCGCGCCACGCGGGCGCCCTGGGTGCCCAGCTTCTCGTGGAAGACCACGTCAAGATGGGCCAGCTTGCCCATGCGCTGATCGAGCGGCTTTGTCAGATCCAGCGCCAGCGGCCTGGCGGCCTCCACATAGAGCCCCGCATCCGGCAGGGGCTTGCGGTCAGTCTGCCAGAAATAGAGCGCGTCGGAGAGCCGCGCGCGCACCACGCGCCCATTGCCGGCGGCGATCGCCTGCCCGCCATCGCTGGCCACGATGTTGGAGACCAGCAGGAAGCGGTTGGCGAGGGTGTCGGCGCCGGGCTTGCGCAACACGAAGCATTTCTGGTTGGCGCGGATGGTGGCGCGGATCACTTCGGCGGGAATATCGAGAAAGGCCTCGTCAAACGAGCCCATGAGCACCACGGGCCATTCCACCAACCCAGCGACCTCCGCCAGCAGCGCCTCGTCCTCCACCAGCTCCAGCCCTACGGCGAAGGCGAGGTCCTTCGCGTCGTGCAGGATGATGTCGCGGCGGCGGGCGGGGTCGAGCACCACTTTCGCCCGCTCCAGCGCGGGGACATAATCATCATAGCGGCGCACGCGGATCTCGCCCGGCGCCATGAAGCGGTGGCCATAGGTCACGTCGCCCGCCACGATGCCGTCCACCTCGAAGGGAACCACGCGGGGCTCCTCGGTCTCCGGCCCGAAGGTCGCGACAATGGAGTGCAGCGGGCGCACCCAGCGCAGGGAATCGCTGCGTTGCGAGGCGCGGCCCCAGCGCATGGACTTGGGCCAGGGGAAGGCGCGGATGACTGTGGGCAGGATCTGGGCGAGCACATCGATGGTCGGCAGCCCCTGCCGCTCGATGATGGCCACATAGAACTCGCCCTTGCCCTTGGGGTCCGCCTCGATCTTCGCCTGATCGAGGGAGGCGAGCCCGGCGCTCTTCAGGAATCCCTGCACGGCGGCGTCAGGCGCGCCGACGCGCGGGCCCTTCTTCTCCTCACGCGTGTCGGGCTGGCGGGCGGGCAGGCCCGCGATGTGGAGCGCGAGGCGCCGGGGCGTGGCGAAACTGGCGGCGCCCTCATAGAGCAGGCCCCGCTCCACCAGTGCCTCGGTGATGAGCTTCTTCAGATCCGCAGCGGCCTGGGCCTGCATGCGGGCGGGAATTTCCTCGGAGAAGAGTTCAAGCAGAAGATCGGACATCGGCGGCGGGGCTCTTGTGGGGGCGCCAAAGCGGGCCTCTGGCAGGGCGGAGCCCTACAACGGACGCGCCGATGTGTCGAGCGGGGCGTGGAGGGCCATGGGCGCGGGAGACTGATGAGCTGCGCAACCGGGCGACCGGACGTGAGAAACAAAATGGCGCCTCAAGTGCAAATTTCAGGCGACAAGTGTGTTCTAAAATATTTTATTTGTAAATTTTAATGAAATAAACCAAATGATACATGACCTTACGTAACCCTGTTAACATGATTCGTTTTTCGGAGCTTTCTTATTTTAGCGGCTCACAGACGAAAATCCAGCATTCCCAAAGGCAGTGTCCACTTCGACCTGTCCATGGCGCTCAGCAAGGGTCGGCCAGCG
>CAMDOY010000447.1 GCA_945903655.1 Rhizobium sp. Q54
TCCGCCAAGGGGGGCTTGCGTCTTTCAAATGGTACTTTTCTCTGATAATATTAGATATCTAATATGTACGTGGGGTTCACTTGTCACCAAACGCAGCGACCCGTCTAGCGGGAACAAGCCGCATGCGCCTCCAACGCGCCCGCAGAAGCGCCGGGCTGTGTTGCCTAACGCTGGAGATCCGGGATGCCGAGATCGCTGCCCTGATCAGGAAGGGCCTGCTACGTCCCGACAGCCGACAGGACAATGCTGCTGTCCGCAATGCGCTTTATTCGCTTCTCGACCGCCACCTTGGCGGCGGCATGTGACGCGTCACTAACAAGCAGAGGTTTCCATGGCCAGATACAGCAAGAACCTTGTCACAGGTCGTCAACTCCGCGCCGCCCGTGTGTTGGCTGGGCTGACCCAGCGGACGCTTGGGGCGGTACTGGGCGTTGACGAACGAGCGGTCCGCTTCTGGGAGCGCAAGCACGACCGGCGGCCCACCAGCGCCCCTAATGACGCCCGCATCGAGCAGGCTTTGCTGGACCACGGGGTCATTCTGTTCGCCGAGCCGACGCCGGGCGCGAGGTTAGCGAAATAAGTTCCTGTCTGGCAGTGTTGGTGAAAACCGGTAATTTCGCCACATGTACGCGCGCACGCGCGCGACCGGTTTTCGGCAAAGAGACCGGGGAGGCGCATGGGCCGCGAGTGGTGGGGTTTGATTGCTCGCCGATATCAATGGTGGCGGTATATGGCACACCTAGCGGCCAGTACACTGAATTGTTGGTAGCTATGCGGTAGCTAGGGCGTTTTCGCCGAAGGCAGAAAATCCGCTAAACCATTGATTTTATTGGCGCACCCGACACGATTCGAACGTGTGACCTTTGCCTTCGGAGGGCAACGCTCTATCCAGCTGAGCTACGGGTGCAGGCCGTTTCCGGCGTGGTATGGCGCAAGCGCCAAACTTCAGGCCTTTTAGCCGATCCTTCGGGCTTCGGCAATGCGGCTTGCGCGTGTTTCAGATCTGGCCGCTGCCGCGGGCGCGCAGGGGGCGTTCCTCCATCGCGGCAAGGACGCTGGCCGAGAGGAAGAAGCCCAGGGCGCCCGCCATGAAGATCCAGCGGAACTGCGCGACATAGTCGGGTCCATAGGCGGCAGCGCCCGTCGTTCCCTCCGCGCCCACGCCGATGATCAATGTCCCGAAAACCGCCACCCCGATGGCTGCGCCCAGGTTGCGCATGAAGGTGATTAGGGCGGTCGCGGTCCCCAGGTCGTGGCGGGGAACCGCGTTCTGGATGGAGATGGTGGTGACGGGGAAGACTCCGCCCACGCCGATCGAGACCATGGTGAACAGGATCTCCACGGTCAGCAGCGACATGCCCTCCGGCTGGAAGAACAGGGGCAGCAGGCAGAGCCCGCCCATGATGAGGCCGATCATCGGCGCGATCTTGTAGCGCGGCATGGTCGCCATGATCTTGCCGCAGATCACCGCGCCTATGGTGCTGCCGGTCATCAGCGGCAGCAGGGCGAGGCCCGACTGGGTGGCGCTCAGGCCCATGATGGTCTCGAAATAGATGGGCACATAGATCGACAGGCCCACGAAGACGCCCATGCACAGGCCGACGGCGGTTCCGCCCGTCAGCACCACCTTGTTTGAGAGGAGGCGCAGGGGGATCAGCGGCTCGGCGGCGGTGCGCAGGCGCCAGGTCAGCAGGGCTATGGCGACCAGGGCGGCGGCCATCACGCCCAGCACCGGCGCGGAGTTCCAGGGGTAGCGCGTGCCGCCCCAACTCAGCATCAGCTGCACCAGCACCGAGGCCAGCACCAGCAGTCCCGCGCCGCCGAAATCCAGCTTGTGGGGCCGTTCATAGCGGGGCAGGCGCTTGAGCTTGGAATCGGTCATGAAATAGGCGACCAGGCACAGCGGCAGGTTGATCCAGAAAATCACAGACCAGTGCCATTTATCCGCGAGATAGCCGCCAAGCGCCGGGCCCAGCAGGCTCGAGGTGGTCCACATGACGGAGGTGTAGACCTGATATTTCGGGCGCTCCAGTGGGGGCACGATGTCGCCTACGATGGTCATGGCCAGCGAGATCAGCCCGCCGCCGCCCACGGCCTGCAGGGCGCGGGCGAGGGCCAGGGTGATCATGGTGGGCGCCAGCGCGCAGGCCACGGAGCCCAGGGCGAAGAGACCGATGGCCCAGAGCAGCATGATGCGGCGGCCGTGGATGTCGCTGAGCTTGCCATAGAGGGGCGTCGCCGCCGTGGAGACCAGCAGATAGGAGGTCACGATCCACGGCAGATGCTCCACATCGCCCAGCTCGCGGCCGATGGTGGGCATGGCCGGGCCGATGATGGTGGTGTCCAGCGCGCCGGGGAACATAGCGACCATCAGCCCCGCCATGATCGAGGCGATCTCCTTGCGGGTCAGCTTTTGGGCGGGCTTGGTCTGGGTGTCGTCGGCCATGCAGTCCTCGTTGGGGCCCTTCATGGGCCAGCGCGCGTTCTGCGGCAAGAGCGTCGGGTCTCAGTCGTCCGGGGACCTGGTGGAGCGGACCACCTCCAGAAAGGTGGCCCCGTAGCGGGCGAGCTTGGCCTCGCCCACCCCATGCACCTCGCCCATTTCGGCGAGGTTGCGCGGACGCTTCACGCATATGTCTACGAGGGTGCGGTCGGGAAAGATCACATAGGCGGGCTGGCGCTCCTGCTTCGCCAGCTCCAGCCGCCGCGCTTTCAGGGCCACCAGCAGGGCCTGCTGATTGGTGGTGAGGCCCTCCGAGAGGGTCGCGCCGGGGGTGGCGATGCGCTCGCGGCGCTCGGGCTTCTTGCCGCCGTCGGCGCGCAGGGACACATCGTCCTCGCCCGAGAGCACCCGCCGCCCGGCCTCGGTCACATACCAGCGGCCATCCTCGGTCACGTCATGGCCGATGAGGTCGGCGGCGTGGAGCTGGCGGAAGATGCTGCGCCATTCCTCAGCTGGCCGGTCGGCGCCCACGCCGAAGGTCTTCAGCTTTTCATGGG
>CAMDOY010000448.1 GCA_945903655.1 Rhizobium sp. Q54
CCAACCACGCGCCACGGACTTCTGGGCGCCGCCCCTGGCCAGTTGCAGACCGAAATGACCGCCCTTCTCCAGCGGGCTTTCGATCAGGCGAGGCGGAACTGACGTCAGATCGCGGGCCAGCCCCAAAAATGCACCAACACCGGAACGGACGATGAGCGAGAGCGAACACACGCGCGAATCAAAGCAATTGCTTCACCTGGTCTTCGGCGGCGAGCTGAAGACCCTGGACGGGACCGAGTTCAAGGATACGGCCCAGATCGACGTGGTCGGCATTTTCCCCAATTATGCAACTGCTTACTCAGCCTGGAAGGCCAAGGCGCAGATGACCGTGGACAATGCGCAGATGCGCTACTTCATCGTGCATATGCACCGGTTCATGGACCCCAGTTGAGACTTGCGCTAAGCGTTGTCCCGCTGAACCGGCGGAAAACGCGATGCTGAAGCAACTGGGACGACATGCGGCGGTTCAGAGCCTTCTCGGGCTGCTTGCCGTTCTGTATCTGCGTTTCGTGCGCGCGACGACGCGTTTCGTGCAAGACCCGCCCGGGTTCGGCGCGGCCATCGGCGACAAGTTGCCGATTATCATCGCCATGTGGCACGGCCAGCATCTCATGATCCATTGCGCTTGCCCGCCAGGCATGGGCGTCAGCGCGCTCATCTCGAAGTCGGGCGACGGCGAGATCAACGCCAAGATCCTGGAGCGGCTCGGCGTCAGCCCCATCAGGGGTTCGGGCGGCGACGCCGCCAAGAGCCGCAAGCGCGGGGGCATGGCGGCTCTGCGTGAAATGCTGCGCCGTCTGGAGCAGGGATCCAGCATCGCCATGACCGCCGATGTGCCGAAGGTCTCGCGCGTGGCGGGGCTCGGCATTGTGACGCTGGCACAGCTCTCGGGGCGTCCCATCTATCCGGTCGCCGTCGTCAGCGCCCGGCGCATCGACATGAACTCCTGGGACCGCGCCTCCGTAGCCCTGCCCTTCAGCCGGGGCGCCATGGTTCTGGGAGAGCCCATCTCGGTAGCGCGGGACGCCACGCCGCAGACGCTGGAAGCCGCCCGCAGCGCCGTCGAGGCGAGCCTCAATGAGGTTCACGCCCGCGCCTATGGGCTGCTCGGCCATCGCGACCCCGGCGCCGCCCCGGGGCGGCCCGCGTGAGCGGCCGCGCCTTCGAGCCCGCGCTGGCGTTCTACCGGGGCGTCACCACCCTTCTGGGGCCGCTGGCGCCCGCTCTGCTCAATTGGCGAAAGCGGCGCGGCAAGGAAGACCCCCGCCGCATGGGCGAACGCATGGGCCACGCCTCCCTGCCCCGGCCCGAAGGACCGCTCGTGTGGCTGCATGGGGCGAGCGTGGGTGAGGGGATCGCGCTGCTGCCGCTCATCGAACGGCTGGTGGAGCGGGGATTTCATGTGCTGGCCACCACGGGAACGGTGACCTCGGCGCAGATTCTGGCGGATCGACTGCCCGCCGGGGCGCAGCATCAATATCTGCCGCTCGACATCCCCGCCTTTTTGAACCGTTTTCTCGATCACTGGCGTCCCGGCCTCGCCCTTGTGGCGGAGTCGGAACTCTGGCCCAACATGCTGCGCATGGTCCATGAGCGGGGTGTGCCGCTGGCGCTCGTCAACGCTCGCCTCTCGCCGCGATCCTTCGAGCGCTGGCGCAAGGCGCCCCGGGTGATCGGCTCCCTGCTGGGCAGGCTGGATCTGTGCCTGGCGCAAAGCAAGAATGATGCGCTGCGCCTCCAGCAACTGGGCGCGCCCCATGTGCAGATCTGCGGCAATCTCAAATATGACGTGCCTGCGCCCCCCTTTTCGCAGGTGATGCTGGCGCAAATGACGGCGGCGGTGGGGGCCCGCCCCACATGGCTCGCCGCCTCCACCCATCAGGACGAGGAGGAGATCATCCTCGCGGTGCATCGCCTGCTGCGCGCGGACTTTCCCGATCTTCTGACCATCGTGGCGCCCCGCAACGCCAGACGCGGGGCGCCCATGGCCGAACGCGCCGAAGCTCTCGGCGCGCCCACCGCGCTGCGCTCCCGTGGGGACGACCTGACCGCGCAGACGCAAATCTACATCGCCGACACCATGGGCGAGATGGGGCTTTTCTATCGCCTGACCAGCCTCGTGCTGATGGGCAAGTCCCTTGGCGCCGCCAGGGGCGGGCAGAATCCCATCGAGCCCGCCAAGCTCGGCGCCACCGTGCTGCATGGCCCCCATGTCGACAATTTCATCGACGTCTATCACGACCTCGCGGCGGCGCAGGGCGCTGTCCCCGTGGCGGATGAGGCGGCGCTGGCGGAGGCTCTGCGGCTCTATTTTTCCGACCCCGCCCTCCTGCGGCGCAGCGGACGGGCGACCCAGGAGGCGGTCGAGCGGTTCGGCGGCGCCACGGATCGGATCATGCTGGCGCTCGAACCCTGGCTGGCGCGGGTTCAGGCGGAGAATCGCTGATGCGCGCGCCCCCCTTCTGGTGGAAGGAGGCGCCGACCCTGACCGCGCGCCTGCTCTGGCCCATCGGCTGGGTCTATGGCGCCCTGACGGCGCGGCGCATGAACCGCCCCGGCGCCGACTGCGGCCCGCCCGTGATCTGCATCGGCAATTTCGTGGCGGGCGGCGCGGGCAAGACGCCCACCGCCATCGCCGTGGCGCAGGCGCTGCTGGCGCTGGGGCGCAAGCCTGTCTTTCTGTCACGCGGCTATGGCTCGGAGGCAGCAGCCCCCCGCCTCGTGGATGGCGCCCGCCATAAGGCGGCTGATGTGGGCGACGAGCCCCTGCTGCTGGCGGCCATCGGTCCCTGCGTGGTCTCAGCCGACAAGGTGGAGGGCGCCTTGGCCTGCGTAGCGGCGGGGGCGGATGTCATCGTCATGGACGACGGGCTGCAAAACCCCACCCTGACCAAGGCCCTGCGCATCGCGGTGGTGGATGGCGCCGTGGGCGTCGGCAATGGCCTTTGCGTGCCCGCAGGCCCCCTGCGCGCGCCGCTCGCCGCCCAATGGCCCCACGTG